>JBDUCC010000143.1:0-8199 GCA_040003675.1 bacterium
CGCTGCAATTTTTTGCGGATCGGTGCCGGCGACTACGTTAGTGCCCATCTCGACGGTTATTGGTCGCTCGGTCGTTTCGCGCAACGTGACGCAGGGAATGCCCAGGACTGTTGTCTCCTCCTGAATCCCGCCCGAATCTGTTAGCACCAAACGAGCCTTACTATAGAGACTGAGAAAGTCGAGATAACCCAAAGGCTCGATTAGCCGCAGGCCACCTATTTTGGAAACGCGTTCAGCGAAACCCAACTCGGCGATGGTTTTTCGGGTGCGCGGATGAACGGGAAAGATGATGGGGAGGCGTTTGCTAATCTCTTCGAGGGCCTCAAGGATCCGAGCAAACGTGTCAGGGTTATCTACATTCGACGGCCTATGCAGCGTGAGAACAGCATAGTCTCGATCGCCTATTCCCAGGTTCGCCACTACTGTTGATTGTTTCGCCCGCGGCAGATGTTTTAGGAGCGAGTCGATCATGATGTTACCGACAAAGCGTATTCGCTCAGCCGGAATCCCCTCGGCTCGCAGATTCTCGCCGGCGTCTGCGGAAGGCGTAAACAGCAGGTCGGCTATTTGATCAGTTAAAAGACGGTTGATCTCTTCGGGCATGGTGCGATCGCGGCTGCGCAGTCCTGCTTCAACGTGCGCGACTTTCACACCCAGCTTCACGCAAACGAGCGCGCACGCGAGCGTGGAATTAACATCGCCGACAACGAGCACCCAGTCGGGCTTTTCCTGAAGCACTACCGGTTCAAATCGCTCCATGACGGCAGCCGTTTGCGCCGCGTGTGACGCAGAGCCGACGCCCAGGTAGACGTCCGGCTCCGGCAAATCCAGATCGTTGAAGAAGGCGTCAGACATGGCCGCATCGTAGTGTTGGCCCGTATGAACAACAAGCGGCGTAAACTCTCGTTCGCGCCGCTTCATTGCTTCCACGATCGGCGCGACCTTCATGAAGTTAGGTCGCGCGCCGACGACGTTGATGACTTTGAGCACTATTCGTAAGCCTTGCTGCGATGTCTAGCTGCGATGATCTTAACGATACGGTTATCATCCTCAATGGAGTAGATAACCCGATAGTCGCCGATCCGAATTCGCCATCGTTAACAGCGCCTACAAGCTTACGGCAACCGTCAGGGCGGGGATTTCCGGAAAGTGCATGCAGTGATTGAATGATACGCAGCCGAACGTTTCTATCGAGATTTCGGATTTCCTTTTGTGCGGAACGAGTTACTTCAATGGAGTAAGCCGAGTCACTCATTTAAGAGGCCTTCGGCACGCAGTTCAGTCTCAAAATCGTCAAGAGGCACATTTGGTTCGTCCTTGCGGCTATCAGCCACAATGTTGTCGTAGATGTCTTCCCAGAGCTCGCCCCAGTCCTTTAAATCCAGCAGCACGGCTACCCTGTGACCTTCGGCGTCAGTAACGAATTGAACTCCTCTTATGGCCACGACCTGCACCTCCTATAAACCTACAGTCTGATTATCCGTGCGCTGCTTTCCCGCCGCACCTCTCCATTCAAAGCGTTGCGCGTATCAACTACCAGCGAAGCCAACTGCGTTACGCGCCCATAATCGATCTCACTATGATCCGTAACGATGATTACGCAATCCGCGTCGCGCAGTTCGGCATCGGTCAACTCCGCGGAAGTCAGCGGTTCGCCACTTGCTTCGATGTGCGCGTCGTCAAATCTAACTTCACTAACAAACGGATCGTGATACCGCACGTCCGCGCCCTTGGCCCGCAGCCGATCGATGATGGACAACGCCGGACTCTCGCGCACGTCGTCGATGTCTTTTTTGTAGGCCACGCCCAGCAACAGAATGCGCGAGCCCTTCATCGACTTGCTCTCGTCGTTAAGGCCATCGGCAACGAGTTGGACCACGTGTTCCGGCATGCGCGAGTTAACTTCCTCGGCGAGTCCGATGAAACGAGAATCAAAGCCGTGCTGGCGCGCCTTCCAGGAAAGATAATGCGGGTCGAGCGGAATGCAGTGACCGCCAATTCCCGGCCCAGGATAAAATGCCATGAAACCAAACGGCTTGGTTGCGGCCGCGCGAATCACTTCCCAGGTATCGATATTCAGCGCATAGCAAAGCCGCGCCATTTCGTTTGCCATGCCGATGTTTACTGCTCGAAAAGTGTTTTCCAAGAGTTTGGCAGTTTCGGCGACGCGCGCTGAGCTAACGGCATGCACGTCCTTGACGATCTGCGCATAAAGAGACGCGGCGACCTCAGTAGAATCCGGCGTGACCCCGCCGACCACTTTAGGAATGTTATGTGTTTGAAACTGTGGATTACCCGGATCGACTCTCTCGGGCGAGAAGGCCAACAGAAAATCCTCGTCCAGTTTCAGTCCAGTCTCTTCAAACATTGGTAACAAGACTTCGTCCGTAGTGCCGGGATAGGTGGTCGACTCAAGGATGATCAGTTGCCCCCGATGCAGGCGCTGCTTGATTTCTTCAGCCGCAGCAAGAATGTAAGAAACGTCCGGCTCCTTGGTCTTGCGCAATGGAGTCGGCACACAGATTATGACGGCATCACAATTCTTAAGCTGGTTAAAGTCAGTGGTGGCGCTTAGCCGCTTACCCTCGACAAGTTCCTTAATGACCGCGCCTGACACGTCCCCAATATATGAATCGCCGGCATTGATCTGCGCGGCTTTGCCTTCATCAACCTCAAATCCAATGGCTTGAAAGCCAGCGCCCGCAAACTCCGCCAGCAGAGGCAGGCCAACGTAGCCCAAACCGACCACGCCAACGTGCGCACGCTTGGCTTTTATCGAGTCAATTAATTGTTCCTTAACCATTGTGTCCGTTTTTCCTTAGTGCTACATGGGCGAAGCTGGGCCCAAATTCCAAGCAGGCAAGACTATTGGAGCGTTACGTGGAGTGTCAAGCAGCGGAATTTTCAGCACTAATTGCAGTTGCAAGTTGTTCTTGAAGTAGGTGTGACTACATTCTGCGCAGTGGCATGAAGTCAGTACCACCTCGCGGTAGCGGGTGGGTCGTAATATTGCCAACCTCTAACTGTCGATTGCAATTTGGCCGTTTGGGACAGAAGCAATCGGCAATCGACAATTGGCAATGGTACGACCCACCTGCTACCGCGAGGTGGGACTGACTTCATGACGTGATTCAAGAGTTTTGCTTGACACTAAACCTTCGTTGCAACTATACCCTCGCGAATTATGAGTGATCCGGGAAAAGACGCTTCTCCGAAACTCGTGCGCGGCCTCGGCCTGCTCGACGCCAGCATGATCGTGGTCGGGTCGATGATTGGCTCGGGAATTTTTATTACTTCCGCCGAGTCCGCCCGGCTGGTGGCGTCGCCCGGCTGGTTGCTCGTCGCCTGGGCTTTAGCAGGTCTGCTTACAATCACGGGCGCCCTCTGTTGTGCTGAGCTGGCGGCGATGATGCCGCATGCCGGCGGGCAGTACGTCTTCCTGCGCGAAGCGTATGGACCAGCGACCGGATTCCTCTTTGGCTGGTCCCTCCTGCTGGTAATACAAACGGGCACTATCGCGGCGGTGGCTGTTGCTTTTGCGCGATTCATGGGCGTACTCGCGCCGCAGATCTCAGAATCAAACTACATAGTCGCGCCCATTCATTTATTCGGGAGTTACGCCATTAGTCTTTCGACGGCGCAACTGGTCGCTATCATTCTCATTCTGTTGCTGACCGCCACCAACACGCGCGGCCTGAAAACCGGCAAGCTTATTCAGAACACTTTTACCTTGACGAAAACCGCCGCGCTGGCTGGTCTTATTCTGGTTGGGTTGTTGTTGGGCTGGAACAATCAAAGCGCCGCCTACACTTCCAACTGGTGGGATCCAACAGCGAACGGCTGGAATCCGCAGGCCGTCCAGCCCGGCCTGACGACAACCGGCACGAGCGCGTTGCTGATGTTGTTGGGCCTGGCGATGGTTGGACCACTGTTTGCGCAATCGGCGTGGAACAACGTTACGTTTACCGGCAGCGAGATTCGTGATCCGGGACGCAACCTGCCGCGAGCACTCCTCATCGGCTGTCTCGCGGTTGTAGCTCTTTATCTGCTCGCCAACGTTGCCTACATCGTGACGCTGCCGCTAGCGACAATTCAGAAGCCGCCGAACAGTGTGGCCACGGCCACGATGCAGGCCGTGTTCAAACGGCCGGGCACGGTTCTGATGGCCGTGGCGATCATGATCTCGACGTTTGGCTGCAACAACGGCCTAATTCTGGCCGGCGCGCGCGTCTATTACGCTATGGCGCGCGATGGCCTGTTCTTTTCGCGTATCGCGATGCTCAATGGGCGGCATGTCCCCGCGACCGCGTTAGTTGTGCAGGGCATTTGGGCCTCCCTTTTGACACTGCCGCGCACGATCTCTACTACCACCAATACTCAAACCGGTACAATCAGTGTGAGCTACGGCAATGTCTACACCCAACTGCTCGAATATATTATTTCAGCCGATTTGGTTTTCTACGGGCTGATGGTGGGAGCCGTGATCGTCATGCGCCGCAAGGCAGCGACGCTTGAACGTCCTTATCGCACGCTCGGTTACCCAGTGGTGCCGCTGATTTACATTTCACTGGCGCTGCTACTGGTGGTTGATTTAGCGATATTGAAACCCAGTACTTCCGGGATCGGTTACCTGCTCGTGCTAACTGGCATACCGATCTATTTCATCTGGCACCGAAAGCAAGGATGAAGGCGGAAGGATGAAAAGCTCCAGCCCATTCAGCAGGATCCGTTCGCCTTTCTTCTTCATCGTTCGTTATTCCGCACTCATCAATCCGCATTCCGCAATCACTTGACCCACTCATCCGCGATTTCAGTTTCCACTTTCACCGGCACCGTCTTCACATACTCTTCACCGGCGACGCGCATTGTTCGCTCAACCTTCTCCGCAATCTCCTCGGCGTTGCCCGCATCTGCTTCGACTACGATTTCGTCGTGAATGATGTTGACGATCTGCGCGTTTGTATCGCGGAGTTCATCGTTCAGCAGACGCAGAGCGCGCTTGAGAATGTCGGCGCTGGTTCCCTGGATCGGCGTGTTCTTACCGTTGCGTTTGGTCATGGAAATCTGTTGGCGGTCCTGTTCGTCATAGCGGAAACGAACCAAACGACCTGATGCCGTTCGCGCCTGCCGTTCGCGTACCGCGCGATTCGCAGCTTCATGAAGATAGGTATCAAGTTGTCGATAGGTCCCAAAATATTTGCGCAACACGTTCTCAGCTTCGCCGACGCTCAGGCCGGTCATGATCGAAAACCGTTGCGCGCCGATGCCATAGACCACCCCAAAATTCAGCCGCTTGGCAAAATCGCGCTGTTCTCTTGTGACCTGGTCCAACGATGCATTGAAAACTTCGGCGGCCGTGACGCGATGGAGATCGGCGCCGGAATTGAATGCGTTGATAAAACCCCGGTCGCCGGAGAACTCGGCCAAAATGCGGAGCTCGATCTGGGAATAGTCGGCGATGATCAATTTTCTGCCTACCGGATGACCTGAAAAACAGCGGCGATATTCAACCGCATGCGGCACCTGTTGAATGTTCGGATTGGTGCACGAGAACCTGCCCGTGGGCGCGCCAATCTGCCGAAAATCGGCGTGCAGGCGTCCGGTAGTGGGGTTGATCAGGTCGATCATATTCTGGCCGTAACTCGTCAACGCTTTCTGAACGGTGCGGTAATCCAGCAACGTGGCGATAACCGGATACTCAACGGCCAGCGGCTGGAGTTTCCAGTTACGCGTTGAATCAGGAACCGGGATGCCCAGCCGGCTCAGCGCCTGAGTTAACTGCTGATGAGAATCCAGATTTATTTCGTCGCGCTGCGGCCCGCCGAACAGCGAACCTTGCGAAGATTCTTCCGCCAGTATGTCTTGCAGCTCATCCGCTAACTGCGCTCTTCTCTTCTCAACCAACGACAACTGCTCCAGCCAGCGGTCCTTGTGCATGTAAAAGCCCGTCAATTCGATGTCGGCAACGGTAGTCACACACTCAAACTCAAGTTGCGCGCAGGCAATGAGCGAATCGCTGCGCAGACGCTCGATCAATTTTTCTCTTAACGGCAAAAGAATCGCGGCGTCACGGGCGGCGTATTCGAGTTGCGCTGCGGACAATTCAAAATTCCAGTTGCTAAGCCTTTCCGTCTTATCTACCGCTTCATTCAGGTAGCGCGAGGCGACGGTTTCCAATCCATGACGTTCTTCAATGTCCCCGGCGCTCACGATTTGGCTGGCGAGCAGGGTGTCAAACAAACCGCCGAGATCAACGCCGAGGTAGTGCTTGATGAACTTCGCGTCAAACTTCGCGTTGTGCGCGATTTTGATGGGACGAGCGGCTGCCAGGAGCTGTTTTAGTGGTTTGAGTGCCTCGTTGTTTCGCAGATCGCCAAAGGCATCAAGGTCAATGATCTCCACACCCGCCGGCGTGGCGAGTTGAATGAGGCGCAAGCGGCCAACGTAAGGATCGAGTTCTGTGGTTTCCGTATCGAGCCCAATCACCTGATGAGTAGACAGAGCCTCAACCGCCTGGCGCAGCTCTCCCGTGTCCTTAATGACTCGATAACGCGTGCTCATAATAGTTAGTAGCACAGACTTCAGTCTGTGCTTTCGTAGTTAGTGGCACAGACTTCAGTCTGTGGGGTTCGTAGCTTCCCCTACCTTTGGGAGGAGTTAGGGGACGATGCGAAGCTTAGCGCTACAAGCCCTCTCCCCAACCCTCTCCCAAAGGGAGAGGGAGATCAAACTATAAAGTCTGCGCTACTTATCTCTTCTGATCTAGTTAATGAGTTTACTGTTGCAGAGGGGTTTCCGCGAAACGCGGATGGTCTCGACGTATTTCGCGATCATGCCGGCTTCAAAACTGACTTCAGCGCATACGATGTTGGATTCAGGACCGTGCTCGTCTGCGTACAGGTTTCTTAACGGGCCTTTTCGAAATTTCGCTTGTCTTTGCTTTTATTTCTTTCTCGATTCGTTCCGTCTCTTCCGCTTGCAGTTGGGTTATCACCTCGGAAACTTTAGGCAATATTACTTCGCTAGCGCGTGTCATCGATTCCGAGACCAGGTTTGGCATAACCTCAAGAATTTTTTTGCCAGTCGCGGATTTATTAAAAGCCACCAAATCACTCAGCTCGCTCTCACTAAAATACTTATCGTAGATTGGCACTGAGATGTCTTCGACCACTTTATTGAAGTCAATTTTTTCCAGTAGCACCTCGTATATTCGCCGTCCGCTACGAAGCGAAGTCTCTGTAAGCTCGGCGCGAATCTCCTCTCGCTGCGCGGCTGTGAGGGCCTGCAACTCCTTCATGTTCGAAACTATTTGCCAAATCATGTCAGGCATTTGCTTGTCCATTTGCTCAGCCTGCGCCTTTAGCATGGTGTCCATGGTCTTTTTGGAGTTAGTCAACTCCAGAAGTTCTTTTATCAATGCCAGCTTAACTGGTGAAACAGTTTGCGTCGGCTGACTCGCGGGATCTTGAGCTTGCGCGGCGTTGATCGTGACCAATGCGAAGAAGGTAAGCGCTAAGAGTGCTGGTGTTTTATTTGTCATCATTGAATTGTAATGTCCCTTTCCGGAGAGACAGGCGTCTGGGTTTCCTATGGGCGAAGTAGTCTCTCCACGTATTTGGCGATCATGTCGGCTTCGAGGTTCACTTCAGCGCCGGGTTTGAGTTGAGAAAAATTTGTGACTTCCCAGGTTTTAGGAATGATGGCGACTTCAAAATAATCATCAGTCAAGCCGGCGATGGTGAGACTGATTCCTTCCACGGCAATCGAGCCTTTGAAAACGAGATAGCGGGCAATTTCCGATGGATATTCGATGCGCACCGTCCATGAACCTTCATGATTGGCCACTCTCACAAACTTTCCGCGCGCATCGACGTGCCCCTGAACGATGTGGCCACCGAGCCGCGTAATAGGTGTTACCGCTCGCTCCAGATTTACAGCGGTGCCAGGTAGTAAACGTCCGAGCGTGGATCGATCAAGAGTTTCGCGCGAAACATCGGCGGCAAACGAACCGCGCTGGACATCAAGCGCAGTCAGACAAACGCCATTCACGGCAATTGAATCGCCGTGCTTTGTATCTTCAGTAACCGTGCGCGCCTCAATCGTGATGTAGGCGTTTTCGCCCCGCGGCTCTACGCTGCGGACACGGCCCAGCTCTTCAATGATTCCAGTAAACATCCTAGTAAAATTTCGAATTTCGAA
>JBDUCC010000011.1:0-26699 GCA_040003675.1 bacterium
GGCTGTAATTTAGATTGATGCATGAAGCCAACGCTCCCTATCTGTTAGCCAGACCGTAAATGTTCTTATCCCAGGTTAGGTCCAGGCGTGATCGCAGTACGCTTCGTGTAAATGATTACTTGTCCGTACATCCACCCCGATGTTCCCGCATACTGCAAACCCGACGTGCTTCTGGCGCTGGGAGTCACAACCAGTTTTATATCTTTTAACGTGGTAGTTGTGTTTACGACGAACATCTCTACGGTGTAGGTTTGCAGTCCGGTTGTCGGGTCACCGACGCTGATAGTTTCATTTGAGGAAGTGCAAGAAATGAACGGCGTAGCCCGTAATTGTTCCAGTTTGATTTGCGCGACCGCCAAAGCCCCAGCGCGAATTGCGGCGCCAGAGTTATAGCGCGTGGCGTAGACAAAGAGAGGCGCCAGACCGACAAAGACGATCATCATCAAAACCATCGCAATGCTCGTCTCAACTAAAGTGAAGCCATGCTCCGCTTTGGGTGTGGTAACGGATTCCATAATTTACCTGCCTAATTGGTCACGTTCACTTTGACGACAATTGTTGCACCACACTGCGCGGAAAAGGTGACATTAAAAGGTCCGCGCAAATTATTGTTTGACTTGATTAAGAAACTAGAGCCGGTGGAAACATTAGGTTGGGAGGAGGGGGCAATCGTCAGGTTGGAAGGATAGGAAGCTGTTACGCCGCTCATAACGCTCATGCTCACGAGCACACTCGTTGAAGTACCACCATTCTTTTTTACGGAAACACTAGTTGTTGAAACATTGATTTTGCATGCCTCCGTACCTGCCTGTGCGGCAACGCCTTCGCCGGAAACATCCAGGCATGGAGTGCTGTCTAAAGTTTCTGTCCCGCTGACCACCGTCGTTGAGCGGACCGAGGTCGAGGCAAGATTAGTGTTGTTGTACTGGACGTTCGGGAGCGTGGGTTGTTGATTTTCTACCGTTACGTCGCCTGAACCAGATACGTCTACATTCACGCCATCGTTCGCATTGCCGTTGGTTACAGAAAAGGTAGTTACACAATTAGTTCCAGGAGTTACTGTGCGGCCACGCCAATTGAAGGTCACACTGGGAAGCTCCGTGTTGTTGGCTACTTGAACGCCGCTGTCAAAACTGAAGGTGCGATCCGTGGCAGCCCCGCTGTTGGTAAAGTCCATGGTCACCTTGTACGTTGTCGGACTAGTAAAGCTGACGGTGGTGGTAGTGTGGCGGCGAACGGCGTCGATTCGAGCCTTTTCCATGTAAGCGGCGAGTTGTCGAACGGAGTTTTGGGCGCTCAAGGAGGCCCGCGCTGATTTGAGGTTGATTAAGGCGACTACCGTGATAGCGCCGATGATCGCAAATGCTATCAGTAGCTCTGGTAGGCCAATGCCTCTCTCACCGCTCCGTTCTCTCACTGTTCTTATCTCTGTATCAGTATTCATCACTCCTCCAAACTTAAGAGCCAGGGTTATAAACCTGGGCGGCTTAGCTTGAGCAATGGTTATGCCAAGGTAAATTCCCTGCAAACTCGAATCATTTCGAAAAACCGTGCAGAGATGTTCGGTCCCGTTTGTCACTTAAGGTAACGAACACGGAAGACCTTTACCTGTCCAAAAGTACCCAAGCCGGTCGAACGGTTACGGGTGATCACGCTTCTTAGTGCGGAAAGCGTGAGGGCTTCGGTCTTTTGACTAGGTAGGGTTCTTTCTGTTCGGACGGCCATTCGTCCTGCTCCGAAGGAATCGTCCTCCGTGGACAATGGTGCCGCACGCCAGGTTCGCGGCTGGACGGCAAAGCGCCCCGTCGATCTTACGATCGCCGGGGCGCAATGCTGAGTTAAGAAGGTTTGTTTCTTAGGGAGGACCAGTTCCGGTTTTCAGGTTCGGCTCAAATTCGTTTGCGGATGTTGAGACGCTCTGTGTATCTGCAAGTTTCATGGCCAGTACACGTGGCTTGTAGGCGAACGGTTTTGGCCCGCCACGACTATTCTGCACTTGCATGACAAGACGATCCTGGTTTTCCCTGAACCGCACAACGCTTCCGCGCTGGTTCATAATCACAAAGAGAAGTATTCCATTCGCTGTCTTCATCTGACCCACCAATGAACTTGCGCCGCCGTCAGTGCGTACCAGTGTCCCAGTCTTCCCAATAACACTGCCTTCCCAAGCTGGTCCGGTGAAGCGCTCTTCCAGTGTGCCTGGGTCTATGCCGGCTACTGGCATTATGTCAGCAGGTGCAAGCTTGAGCTTTTGAAGTTCGTTGCGCAGGCCTCTGAAGATTTTCATCATAGCCCGGGGTGTCACGCGGTTGATTCCCAAACCACTCACCGAGGCAAGTTGAATCTCATTTTCGGGAATTCCGGTTAATCCAATGAGCCGCCGCCTAACTGCCTCTGAGCCGCCGAGACTATCGCCGATTCGCTCGGCCATAAAATTATTCGAAAAGCAGAGAAGGACTTTCAGAACATCCACCAGCTTGCTCGAATTGTGTGTAATGAGCAGTTTAGCCGCCGGCGCCGCGGAACCAACTACCACATCGCCCATTACTGCGACACTTGGAACTGTCTGCAAACTTAATTGGTCGCCAAGAATCATGCGCTCGTACATCCACGCGCGCGTTGCTGTACCGGATCGACGTGACGCATCCAGAGTGTCGTATAGCAATTCGCCAGAACGGCGCGCCGACGAGCTAAAATTCATCGTGAAGCCGGGTGCAACAACTATGTCGCCGCTCACGCTGCGGATGCCAAAATTATTCAGTTGCCGCGCGATCATGATCGCATGCTCGTAATGAAAAGACGGATCACGACCGGTTACATATAAGTTGCCGCTTAGTTCTCCGGTGTCCTTGTTTATCGCGCCGTCTGTCCAAAACCCATTAGTGAACCGGTACTGTGGACCAAAGTTGTGCAATGCTACCAGGGCCAAGCCGAGTTTGATCGCTGATGCCGGATTAAAAGGTTGATCAACAGATTGAGCTGAAACAGTTTTTCCCTCCACCGTTTCTATAAGCACGCCTTGCAAGCCATACACTAAACGTTCATCGGCACTTTCAGCTCCCTCCGTAATGACAGGAGCCGGCGAGACTATTGGCTTCGCTGGCGTGTCTGGTTGTTGCAGTGGCGACTGGCCAGCGCAAAGTGCGGCACACACCAACCCTACGAGTAACGCATGTAAAATCCTCGCAGGCTGGGGTGTATTAAGCATTGCTATTCTTGTTGCTCAGTATCCGAGCAGAACACGTCGATAATAACATGTCGCGGGTGAGTAGTGGGGCAGGTATGTTTCGATGCGCTGTTCGCCCACGAAGATGTCGGCGTTCGCACGAAAAAAATATTTGGCTCCTTGCTTCACAAACCTTGGATCGCAATTGCGTTGACAACAAAAGAACTGCAAACCTAGAATCTGAACATTGACAATCGAGTGAGACGAAATCATCAACCCGTTGTTGTGGCAGACATACATTCCACACACGCCGCGCGCAAAAAGGAAATCCGAGCGCGGCTAAATGAGTTCCGTGACATCTGGCGGACCGGATCTGATGAACGACTTTGGGAAGAACTCGTCTTCTGCATTTTTACTGCCGGCGCGTCGGCTCGTATGGGGTTGACGGCTGTAGATGCAGTTCGGCCATTGTTAGCCCAGGGCAAGCAACGGGAAATGACACGCGCCTTACGTCGCGCGGGCGCGCATCGCTTTCCCGTAGCGCGGCCTGGTTATATTGTCATCACGCGCGACTACCTCAGCGAGCATTGCGGCATGGAATTGCGTCGTAAGTTTAAAAGTTTTCGCGACCCCATCGAACGCCGGGACTGGCTGGCCCAGGAAAAGCGCATCAAAGGACTTGGCTATAAAGAATCGAGTCATTTCCTCAGAAATATCGGCATCCGCGGCCATGCGATTCTCGACAAACACGTAATGAGTTGCCTTGAGGATCTGCAAGTAGTGGAAACGGCAAAGCCACCGGCTACCAGAACGCGGTACCTTGAGGTCGAAGAAAAGCTGAAATCGTTCGCGCAGGACATTAATATTGATTTTGACGAACTGGACCTGGTGCTTTGGTCGATAAAAACCGGCGAGGTGTTGAAGTAGCTTTCGGTAACTCAATTGTTATCTCCCCAGGCAGGTATGATTGCGGTGTGGCTCAAGGAGTTTAGCAAGATGGCAAACAGGCGACGTAGATTGGCCGCAGAATTTCTCGCGGCCTTTGTGATTTGTCTTGCTTTGGTTGGCTCAGTAAGTGCCCTTGGGGAGAAAAAAGCGCGTTCGCGCGCCGATCGGGCCTTGCGCGATGGCGACTTTGAGAACGCAGAAAAAATGTTTCGCGATTTGCTCGCGAAAGATGCGCGCGATAAGGATGCCCGGCTGGGTTTGAGCTTTGCGCTGTTAAAACAGCGTCATCTGCAGGAGGCTTACGATCAAGCTGCCAGGGTGATTCTCAGCGAGCCGCTTTCCGCGCGTGCTCATGCTCTATTGGGCGCGGCGATCCTTGCGTCCGGTAACTTCAAGAATTCGATTGAAGAGTTTCGCACCGCACTCAGTCTTCAGGAAAACGAATCGTTGGCCATTGCCGGACTTGCCATGGTGGATTTTTATGAGAACCGCATGGAGTCGGCCATCAAGGGGTTGCGGCGCGCGGTGAGTTTGGATTCCGACGAACCGGATTACACCTTCAACCTGGGCCAGGCAAGCGCGCGCATTGAACGATACAAAGAGGCGGCGGATGCTTATGAACGGTTCTTGCTTATCGCGCCTAAGACCGATGTCGAGCGGCGAGCTCGCATTCGTGGACTGATCGACTTCCTGCGTTTCCTGGGGAACCAGGGCCTGCTGTACTTGCTAAACGGAAACAAAACCAGTGTTCCGTTTGATGCAATAGACGGGCGTCCGCTGCTAAAGGTTCGCGTTAATGGCAGTAAAGAGTATCTGCGCTTCGTGCTCGACACAGGTTCGGGCATGTCTGTTGTCTCTGAGGAAACAGCTAAGAAGTTGGGCCTTCGTCCGGTCGCGCGCGGCGGGCTGGCGCGCGCCGTTGGTGGCGGCGGAAAGTTTGAAATCGTTTACGGTTTTCTATCGTCGTTGGAAGTGGGAGAGGTGAAAGTCGGGAGCGTACCGGTTTACATTCGCCATTTTTATGACAAGCGAACAAACGTTGATGGTTATCTGGGTCTATCGGTGATCTCGAAGTTCATTGCCGGGGTGGATTATGGCGAAAGAATTCTTACGCTGAAAAAGCAAGGAGACTCGAGTAACAACAACCAATCCCAGCCAGGTCCGAAAACCGTGGGGACTACGATTCCTTCAGATATCGTCGAAATACCGGTGCGGACAACATCAAGTGGATTTCTCAGCGGGGAAGTGCGGCTGGAAGGAGTTGACAAGCCACTAAACTTTATTATCGATACGGGCGCGAGCGTTTCAGTCGTTTCCCAGAGACTTGTAGCAGAAGAAGAACTCACAAGTTACATCGCTCCGATCCGCATGCGAGTTTACGGCGCAGCCGGAATAGCAGACGACGTACAGACAGTGCTGTTGCCAAAGGTTATGCTGGGCAGTCACACGCGCGAGCAAATCAGGGCCGCTGTCCTGGATATGGAGCCGGTAAATGAAACCGCCGGCTTCACGCAAAACGGCATTCTAGGCGGAAATTTCCTCGGCCACTATCGTGTTTCGTTCGATTTCCAGCGGGGAATGATTACATTGGAACCATTGAGAAAAACTGCTAAGACGAGCGACAGCTCGACTACTAATGTGATCCCGATACCATGAAGCAAAGTCTTTATCTGGAAACATCAGTGATCGGAGCTTACCTTGATAACGGTGAGCCGTTCCGGCGCGACTTGACGATCCGCTGGTGGGAACATGAGATGCCGGACTATCGTGCGGTTATTTCACCGCTGGTCACGCGCGAATTAGAGCGGGTGGCGGAACCCCATCGCTCTTCCTATTTGAATCTAATTTCTGATCTAGAGCAGGTCGAGCTAGCCGACGAAGCGTCGATCCTCGCCGAAGGTTACATCTCGCGGGGAATATTCCATCGCAAGTACATTGCCGATGCCATGCACGTAGCCATTGCGTCGGTTCACAAGATCGATTACTTGTTGACCTGGAACTTCGGTCATTTAGCGAATGTTCGCCGACAGGCTCGCATTCGCCTGTTCAATACGGCAGCAGGCTTTTATGTTCCGATGATTGTTACACCGGAGTTTCTCGTGTCGGAAGCTACTGAAACTGGGAAATAGATTACTGAATGTACCGACGACCAAAATTTCTGGAAGTGCTGCTCGCCATTCGCGAGCAGATGTCTCGTGAAGTTGACTACGACGTCGATCTCTTCGCGGAGTTAGTGCGATCCGGAATTCGTCCCGCGCGCGGCCCAGAACGAATTATTCGCGGCAAGCGAGTGCAAGTTCCCGCGCAGGACTTGGAAATCGAGACTGACGAAACAGAGCAACCAAAAAAACGCGCGGGGAGATCCCGATAGTCGCTGCGCCGTGATAGTGCTTACGAAAGCCACTCGTTGAATCTATGAACGCAACGTTTGAAACCATCGGCCTCGAAGTGCCAAGCGAGAAAGCTTTTAACTATCTCGCCGAACGCGCCGGCGATCAGGGTGAAGCCACACAACTGAATCGACGCGGCGCCGTGCTTCATGGCCGTTGCTGGAAATTAGGGGAGGGGCTGGAAGTTTGGACTGTCCTTTACGAGTCCGGCAGCGGCGACGTATTTTATGCGGACTGTCGTCCCGGTTTTCGCGCTCGCTACATTCAAACTATTACGCCGTGGGCCTTGACCGAATATGACGAGGAAGGCGAAGCCGTGGTCCATGGGTATCGCGAGGGTACCGATTGCGAAGTTTTGTTTGAATTGCAAAACCTGACCGAAGTCGGCCCCGGTGGCTTTCGCGCGCAGGAACTCCATGTCGGACTTTGCGGATTGGCCTACCGCGCCCGCGTGCGGTCCGCCCCGGCGAAAACTCGTTGGTTGCCCCTGGACAAGGCCGCTCCTTCACGCGCTGCACATGAAAACGATTGGAGCCTCTCGGGGCGCGTGGTCGCCTGTAAGCCGCTGAAGAATCCGCTTTCGGGCAGTGATCTTTATTGGATCAATGTGGATCTCGAGCGAATGAATTTGGAGATCCTGGTTAACCAACGTTCCTTGCGCGGGGATACATTGATGCCGGGTGCGACGTTGGAAGCTGAGATTTGGTTGCAGGGCCACGTGCTGGATGAGTTGGCGCTGCGTTCCCGCTACGAAGGGGTCGACATCTCTTGTTCGGTCGCGGATTTCTGGAGCCGGCTGCGACGTAGAAATTAGATTCGCATTGATGCGCAACCAACACCTTCCGAAGATCAGCAGTTACCCGACAACTGACTAAATGAAACGTGCCCTTGTCGTAATCCTCATCGTCCTTACGGTCGCTGTCGGTTCATATTTTTTCAACCAATACTGGATCCATCGATATGACGCGCTGATTGCTCGTCAGGCGGGCATTTATCGCCTCGACCCCTTGCTGGTGTGGAGTGTTATTTACGAAGAGACTTATTTCAGTCCCTGGAAGCGGGGAAAAGACGGCGAGATCGGCCTGATGCAAATCACACCGGCTGTAGGTCGCGATTGGGCTACCGAAACCGGCATGAAGGATCTAGAACGGCTAATGGCGGAGGATCCTACCGTGCTACTTCGCGATCCCGAGCGCAACATCCAAATCGGTTGCTGGTATCTGGAAAAAAATTACGAGCAGTATCGCGACACGCCCGATCCCGAGGCGCGCATGATTGCCGCCTACAACGCGGGTCCAAGTCGCGCCGCGGAATGGAACAAAGTGGCCGCTGGACAGGGCCAGCTCTCAGGCGAGCAGTTTATTAACAACATCGACATTCCTTCAACGCGGGCTTACGTTATTTCCATTCTTGATCGATTTCGCAAGTTGAAAGGACACGGCCTGAACAACAACCTACGAAACTCCACTTTGCCCGCTCGTTGAACTTTTTCTTCTCGGTGCCTAAGTGCCATAGACTTCAGTCTGTGCCGGCTGCGAAGTCACAGACTGAAGGAAGCTCTGATCAAGTCAAGAGAGAGTTTGTATTAAGCCCGCGAAGCGCGGCGATGGCATAAAGCCTGGGGTGTAGCGGAGCGAAACCCCAGGATCGTTGATATATGATGCGAGAGCCCGCGAAGCGGTCGACAGCGGTAGATGATCAATAAATCGTGGCCTTAACGCTATCGAACGCTCCGCGCGCTCGGTGTTCTGCCCTAACGTTAACTGGGGTTCCGCTTCGCTCCACCCCAGGCTTTATGCTTTCACCCGCTACGCGGGTTCTGGGAGGGGTAAGCCCGATTAACTTGATCAGAGCTTCCTGAAGTCTGTTCCACTTCAAATTGTATCTAATGACGACGATCTACTCTTCTCAATGGATAGTGCCCGTTTCGTCTCCGGCCTTTGCTGATGGTGCAATTGCCGTCAGCGACGACCGCATTGCAGCCATGGGAACGCGTCAGACAATCGTCGAGCAGTTTCCAGAAGCAGAAGTCCGCGACTTTGGACTAGCCGCCATTGTGCCCGGCCTGATCAACAGTCATTCACACCTGGAATTAACGGCCATGCGCGGCTTTCTTGAAAACGAAGAAAGCGATTTCTTTGCATGGTTAAGAAAGCTGACTGTAGCGCGCCTGGAGCACCTGACCAGCGACGATCTTAATGTTTCGGCGCAATGGGGTGCGTGTGAAGCGGCGCGCGCTGGTGTCACGTGCGTTGCGGATGCCAGCGATACTGCATTTGAGAGTATGAAGGCATTACGAGCGGTTGGTCTGCGCGGTTTAGTTTTTCAGGAATCGTTTGGACCGGATCCGCGTTTGGCCCAGGAGAACTTTGCAAGGCTGCAAACAAAAATTTCTCAACTACGCGAACTTGAAACCCCGTTGGTGAAATGCGGAGTGTCACCACACGCGCCTTACACGGTTTGCGGTCCGCAATTGGAGATGATTGCACAGTTTGCGCTTGATGAAAACTTGCCATTGACGATGCACGCGGCGGAAACGTTGATGGAGGTATCGTTGCTGCGCGAGGGCCGGGGAGTCTTTGCGGATGGACTGAGAAATCGTGGCATTGAATGGCAGCCTCCGGAAATTTCCCCAATTCAATACCTCAAGCAACACGGAATTCTTACAACGCGACCGCTGCTGGCTCATTGCATTCAGGTTGATGCTCAAGACCTTGAGACGCTGGCGGAAACACAAACGCGAGTAGCGCACTGTCCCAAATCGAACTCAAAACTTGGCCATGGTGTCGCGCCACTTCTTAAGTTTGTTGAACAGGGAATCGCGGTGGGGCTCGGCAGCGATTCAGTTGCCAGTAACAATGTTTGCGATTTGATTGAGGAAGCGCGTTACGCGCTATTGCTGGCGCGTTCGCATGGTGCTGAAAACGGTGTGGCGTGTGATTTGTCTGCCCAGGATATTTTGCAGATGGCTACACAGGGAGGAGCCCGGGCGCTTGGTTGGCAGGAACAGATTGGGGAATTGAAGTCAGGAGCCCAAGCGGACTTCGCGGTCGTGTCCCTCGCGGGCGGACATCAACTCCCGGTTTACGATCCTGTTCGCACGCTCATCTTCAGTTCGGGCGCTCGCGATGTAGTGTTAACAGTTGTGGCGGGTAAAGAAATCTATCGCGGTGGCCGCGTAACAACAGTTGATGAGGATCGTTTGCACGCTCGCATGATTGAGATCGGAAACAAATTAGCAGCGGATGAACGCAGATAAACGCGAATCAAAAAAAATCATTATCTCAGGTTCGCGCACATCCGCGTTAATCCGCGGCTAAACTATCTCCTAGGTCAACGACGCTGCGATTGCTTCGTCGAAAATTTCCAGGGCTACATCGATATTCTCTTTCGTAATTATTAACGGTGGCGACCAGCG
This sequence comes from bacterium, assembly GCA_040003675.1. GTDB lineage: Bacteria > Acidobacteriota > Blastocatellia > Pyrinomonadales > Pyrinomonadaceae > PSRF01. The sequence continues at coordinate 9,923 of JBDUCC010000011.1, forward strand.
AATAGTGTTAGCGCCGGCTCCAAGCACTATTACACCTCGTTCAAAGCAAGCCACTTCGACGCGGTCGCGAAGCTCGGGATCAGGCTTGTTTGAAGTGCCATCTGTTACGAATTCCACTCCGAGCATCAATCCCATGCCGCGAACGTCGCCGATGCAATCGTATTTCTTTTGCAAACGCTCGAGCCCAGCTTTTAAGTAAGCGCCAACCTCCGCGCTGTTTTTCACCAGCCCGCTCTGTAGCAATTCAATCGTCTTCAATGCTGCGGCTATGCAGACAGGGTTACCGCCAAAGGTCGACGCGTGAGCGCCCGGTTTCCAATTCATCAAATCGGCCCGCGCTACACAGACACCAATCGGCAGACCCGAACCGATACCCTTGGCAATGCATATGATATCGGGTTGCACGTCGTAATGTTCGCAGGCAAACATTTTTCCCGTGCGCCCCATCCCTGATTGCACTTCGTCCACGATCAACAAGATGCCGTGTTCATCACAAATGCGACGGAGCCCTTTTAGAAATTCCTTCGGCGCAGGCACATAGCCGCCTTCACCCTGAACTGCTTCAACGACGATGGCCGCAACTTCTTCCGCGGGCGTGGTAGTTTTGAAAAGCCGTTCGGTTATCCAGTCAAGAGCGCCCTGGCTTGCGCCACCGTCACCACAGTCGGCCGGATTGAATGGATTTCGAAATTCGTTTGGATAAGGAACGTGGACCACATCCAGCGCCTGACGTTTGAAGCCAAGTCGTTGGGCCGACCTTGATGAGGTCAGCGAAAGCGACCCCAATGTGCGGCCGTGAAAACTATTGAAGAACGCGATGAACTTCTCGCGCCCGGTGGCGTGCATTGCGAGCTTCAAGGCAGTCTCGACCGCTTCGGTGCCGCTGTTTGCGAAATGCGTGCGCGTCGGTGATTGCACCGGAACTATCTCATCCAGTTTCTTTGCCAGCGCAGGCATGTGACGATAGTAATAATCCGTGCCGCACATGTGGATGAGCTGTTCCGCCTGTTCCTGAATCGCGCGTACAACTTCGGGATGGCAGTGTCCGGTCGAGCAAACAGCTACGCCGGCGTTGCAATCGAGAAAAATGTTTCCGTCCACATCCTCTACCCAAACGCCCTGTGCGCGCTCGGCCACCAGCTTGAAGGAAGGCCGGGGATAGGAAGGTGTAACAAACTGTGCGTCAGCGGCAATGATTTCTTTGCCTTTTGGACCAGGCAACTCGGTTTTGATTTCGGGTCTCTTTGGCGGTGCGATTGCTATAGTCGACATGTTGTCTCTCCTTCGTAAAAACGGACACTCAAAGACGATGCGGCGTTCTGACGAATTCAAGTCGTCAGCGCGAGCCACGATTTACAAAGGAAACTGCTAGTCCGCGAAGAGGTCAGAGCGGCTGTCGAGGGGGCGATGATCCAAGTTTGTTTTGTTACGCATGCGCAAACCTCGTTGCCTGATAATGATTGGGAAATTACTATTTAGCGTGTTGTGATACTACCACGGCATCGAGGGGCAGTTCCACTTCGTTACCGGCCTTAAGGGGCCTTTTTGCTCGAGTTCCCGTTTTACGGGCCCCGCGCATTCTGCGAATGACTGGCGGATCGTTTCCCTGGGTGGCGGTTGCGGCCACAATGGGAGTCGCTTTCCGAAACGGTGCAGCAAAACCCGCGAGCGGAAGTATTTTTCATGCTCCCATTCCACTTCGGCCATCGTCAGCAAGCAATCCACAAATTCGTAGTGACCTGAATCCCGCGCGTAACGGGCCGCGGTTTCATATTCGCGAATATTGCGACTCTCAAGCCGCCCGGCGCCATACATTGGCGCCAGCCACCCAGTTAAATGGCACAAGGAACCCAGCACCCGTCCGACAATAGCTGAGCGCAACTCGCGAGTGCGGCTGGGATGGGTTTCCAACTTGTCGAGCATCTCGACTACCAGCTTGCGATGGCGCCATTCTTCATTCTCGATTAGCAAAATCCGCTCGCGTTCGTCTGCGTCCGACACGGAATGCCAGTGGCCGCGGTAGGCATAGGCTGCGGCCAGCTCGGCCGAGTATGCGAGTCTTAGAAGCACAATGAGATTCGTAAGGTTAGTTTTGGCCGGACACTGGCTGATTGTGACACGAAGTTATAGGCATTCACTCGCGCGTTCACCGAGCACTTTCTTGACAGTGCTGATAGCGACAGATAAACTCGCGCTCTTTCAAATCCTAGCATTCTTAAATACAAATCGCGCAGGACATTTCGCTCGAAACGCGATTCTGGCCTGCGCCGATCGAAAGGATCAAACATGGCTGCGCGAAATAAAATAACCGTTGTCGGCGCCGGCAACGTCGGTGCAACTGCCGCACACTGGCTGGCTGCAAAAGAATTAGGTGATGTGGTGCTCGTCGATATCGTGGAAGGCGTGCCGCAGGGCAAAGCGCTTGACCTCGCACAAGCCGCACCGATTGAGGGGTTTGATGTGCGGCTAACGGGTTTGAATAGTTATGACGGCACCGAAGATTCCGATGTAGTGATCATCACCGCAGGACTGCCGCGCAAACCGGGAATGAGCCGCGACGATTTGTTGAAGACGAATGCGGACATTGTTTCTAAAGTTGTTGATGAAGTCGTTAGCCGTTCCCCTGAATCAATTTTGATCATCGTTTCCAATCCGTTGGACGCGATGTGTCAGGTTGCTTTGCGTCGCTCGGGCTTTCCGAAGCATCGAGTTATCGGCATGGCCGGGGTGCTTGATTCAGCTCGCATGCGTTGCTTCTTAGCTGAGGCGCTGGATGTTTCAGTTGAAAATGTGACCGCGTTCGTGCTCGGTGGTCATGGCGACACGATGGTGCCGCTGCCGCGATTCTCTACCTGCGCCGGCATCCCCATTCCCGAGTTGCTTTCAAAAGAACAGATCGATGCCATTGTAAAAAGGACGGCGAATGGCGGCGCGGAGATTGTCAGTTTATTAAAAACAGGCTCGGCTTACTATGCACCATCCGCGGCCGCAGTCGAGATGACGGAAGCGATCTTGAAAGACAAGAAAAAGATTCTGCCGTGTGCTGCGTACCTCGAAGGCGAGTATGGCATCAACGGACTTTATGTTGGCGTACCCTGCAAGCTGGGCGCGCGCGGATTAGAGCAGATTATCGAGATTAACCTGACTGCTGAAGAGCGCATCGCGTTGCAGAAGAGCGCGGCGGCGGTGCAGGAACTGGTGAACGTAGTAGGGGCCTAACGTGGAGTTCTGAATTGAGGCCTGAAGTTCAGAGTCCACTTTTAGGTTGCTCCCCCTCGAAAGAATCAAACTGAAGTTTGTACCCTGAACTACTAGCCTTTCAGCCAACCAAACAAACCGTGGACCACCGTTTCGCGGTTCTCTTCGTAAATTGCACGCGTTAGCGGGATTCCCATCGGGCAAGCCTGGATGCAGTTCTGTGCATTGCCGCAGTTGGTGATGCCGTCTTCACCCATGATGCCTTCCAAACGCTCATCGCGCGTCATCTTGCCGCTCGGATGCATGTTGAATAGACGCACCTGCGCAATTGCCTGTGGTCCAATGTAATTGTCGCCGTCGTATTGCGGACAGGCCTCGAGACAGCAGCCACAGGTCATGCAGCGCGAATACGCATAACGCTCCTGCACTTCCTCCTGGTTCATCCGTGGGCCGGGCCCGAGATCGTGAGTGCCGTCCAGTTCAACCCAGGCGTTAACCCGTTTCAGGTGATCAAACATCTGCGAGCGATCCACGACCAGGTCGCGAATATTGGGAAACTTGGACATCGGCTCAAGCTTGATCGGCTGTTCGAGATTGTCGACCAGCGCTGAGCACGATTGCCGCGCGCGGCCATTGATAACCATCGTGCAAATCCCGCAAACCTGCTCAAGACAATTCATCTGCCAGACGGGCGGCGTAGTTGGATTGCCTTCTTTGGTAACCGGGTTCTTCTGAATCTCCATCAGGCATGAGATGACGTTGAGGTTCGGACGATAGGGCAGTTCAAAAACTTCCCAGTACTGAGGCGAGTCAGGATTCGCGCGTCGGCGAATATGAATCTCGACAGTCTTCGACGGAAGGCGTTTGGGTTTTGCTGTAACTCCGTGTGCGGACATAATTGACTCAGTTCTCATTGGCTAGATCACAGAACTCAGAAAAGATACTCGGGACAGAGAGTCTCAAAGGTTGGGAAGGGTGGTTTACCACCGCCCGTTGAATGCCGCTCAAGCCTTGGCGTGGGCAAGCCGCCCTTCCCAACCCCGAGATTATGGCATTTGACTCTTTCTCTCTGTGCACAGTGATTCCTTAACTCTTTTCCATCGGCGCCTCTGGGCGCGGCGCCGCCGGATCGGGCTTCTTTTCCTGTTTGGCCTTGCTGTAATCGCGTTTGCGCGGCGGAATTAGCGAGACGTCAACCGCATCGTACGACAGTACCGGTCCCTCACCTGAATACTCGGCGATAGTGGTCTTCAAAAAGTTTTCGTCATCACGATCGGGGAAATCGGGTTTGTAGTGAGCGCCGCGCGACTCGTTGCGATTCAACGCCCCAAGCGTGATCACGCGTGCCAGCTCGAGCATGTTGTCGAGATGTCGCGCATGCGGCAAAGCCATCGTGGCCCAGAGATTCGAATCATTGATCGAGATGCGTTTGTAACGATCCATCAACTCGAGCAGTTTGTTGTCGGTTTCCTTCAGCTTGTCGTTATAGCGCACGACCGTGACATTGTCGGTCATCCACTTGCCCATCTCCTGATGAAGGATGTACTGGTTTTCATTTCCGCTTTGCTTAATCAACGCATCGTTTATTTCCTGCTGCTTCTTCAATTCCTGGTCATAGACGCCTGAGCCGTTCGAACCATTGCGTTCAACGCCGGTTGCATACTGGATTGCCGCCGGCGCGGCGACAAACCCACCGTAGACGCAACTGACGAGCGAGTTGGCGCCGAGACGATTGGCGCCGTGAATCGAATAGTCGCATTCGCCGGCAGCCAGCAGCCCGGGGATGTTGGTGCGCTGGTCGTAGTCAACCCACAGACCGCCCATCGAATAGTGCACGCCGGGAAATATCCGCATCGGAACGTGGCGCGGATCGTCGCCGACAAACATTTCGTAGATTTCAAGTATTGCGCCCAGCTTACGATCGAGCGTCTCGGCGGGAATGTGGGTTACATCGAGGTAGACCTGGTTTTCTTTCGCGACGCCTTTGCCTTCGATGCAGACCTGAAAGATTTCACGCGTGGCGATATCGCGGGGCACCAGGTTTCCGTAAGCCGGATACTTTTCTTCAAGGAAATACCACCGTTCCGTTTCTGGTATCGAAGAAGGCGCGCGCGTGTCGCCCGGTTGGCGCGGCACCCAGACGCGGCCGCCTTCGCCGCGCGCTGATTCAGACATCAGACGCAACTTGTCTTCGCCGGGAATCGAGGTGGGGTGCACCTGGATGAATTCACCGTTAGCGTATTTCGCGCCTTGCTGGTAACACGCGGCCACCGCGCTGCCGGTGCAAACCATAGAGTTGGTTGACTTGCCGAAGATCAGTCCCGGCCCACCAGTCGCAACAATCACAGCGTCGGCTGGAAAGGCTTTCAGCTCGAGCGTTTGCAGGTTCATCGCAATTAAGCCACGACACACCTGCGCGTCATCGAGCACGAGAGACAGCATTTCCCAGTGCTCGAACTTCCGCACTTTGCCGCTCACTTCATAACGGCGCACCTGTTCATCGAGTGCATAAAGCAATTGCTGACCGGTTGAGGCGCCGGCGAATGCAGTGCGGTGATGTTTGGTCCCACCAAAGCGGCGAAAATCGAGCAAGCCTTCGGGAGTGCGCGAGAAGGGAACACCCATGCGATCGAACAAGTAGATGATTGAGGGCGCCATCTCGCACATGGCTTTAGCCGGCGGCTGGTTCGCTAAAAAATCACCGCCATAAACCGTGTCGTCAAAGTGTTCCCAAGTCGAATCGCCTTCCCCTTTTGTGTTCACCGCGCCGTTGATGCCGCCCTGCGCGCAGACTGAATGGGAACGCTTAACGGGCACGACAGAAAACAGATCTACTGCATGTCCGGATTCGGCAATTCGCATTGCCGCAGCCAGCCCGGCCAGGCCGCCACCTACGATTGCGATCTTGATGCCGTTGTTGGCCATGCGTTAAAGAATTCCTCCCAGGAGACCGCCCGGGCGAATGAATGCGATGGCAGCATTAATGCCAACCAGTAAAAGCACCACGCCAAAGGCGATGCATGCGTAGCCAGTCAATCGTTGCGCGCGCTCGCCAATCGTGATGCCCCAGTCCACCATGAACAGCCAGATGCCATTAGCCAGATGCCACACGGTCGCAGTGATGCCGATCATGTAAATAATGAATATCGGAATCATGCGAAACTCGCGCGAGACTATATCGAAAGCCATCTCTGGACTGTGAGCCACGGAAATCGTGTTCAACCCCGGTATTAGGCCAAATCTGAAATTGAGCACATGAAAAGTAATGAAGAAAAACAGAATCATGCCGGTGATGCGCTGGATCAGATAAAACCAGTTGCGCGGATACGGATAGGCAAGATTGTTAGGCCGCGCTTCCATCGTAATCACCAGACCGTAGACGGCGTGGTAGATGAGCGGTATAAAGATTCCGCCGATTTCCACAAACAGAATGTAGGGAATAGACTGCAGGTCCTTGACGGCGTTATTAAAGTCGGCCGGACCGGTTAGAGCCTTCGAGTTGGTATAAAAGTGCTCCAACAAAAAGATGCCGAGCGGCATGATTCCCGACAACTGATGGAGCTTGCGCAGAACGAAAGTCCTGCTCAACTTTACGCCCAAGAACGCGCTCCTTTGAATTGGGGATCGACGGTCAAAATCGATGATGCTGACTCAGGCAAGTTGTGAACAAATTTTTTCAGAGCAGGGAAATTATATGAACAACTTTGGGAAAAGCCAAACTCGGTAATATGTCTGAACTCACTTCACAGTCTGCCAGCGCGCTCGTTCAATTAATCTCAACTCGTTCTATTTCCCCCGTTGAAGTAGCGGAAGCGCATCTGGCTGCCATCGATCAGTTAAATCCGAAACTCAATGCGATCGTCACCGTCGCCCCAGACGTGATCCAGCGGGCAAGGGAAGCGGAAGCCGCGGTCATGCGTGGCGAAGCGCTTGGGCCCTTGCACGGTTTGCCGGTAACGATCAAAGACACTATCGCAACGGCCGGACTGAGAACGACCAGTGGCTCGTTGATGCGCGCGGATTTTGTGCCTGCGACTGATGCGCCGGCTGTGCGCAGACTTAAAGACGCCGGCGCCATCGTTCTCGGAAAGACAAATGCGGCCGAGTTGGCGATGGAGTACACAGCCGAAAACAGAGTGTTTGGCCGGACTAATCATCCGCAAGACGCTTCACTTACGCCGGGCGGATCGAGTGGCGGCGAGGCCGCGGCGATTGCCAGTTGCATGTCGCCATGCGGATTGGGTAGCGATCTGGCTGGCTCAATTCGGATTCCCGCGCACTTCTGCGGCATTGTTGGTATGAAGCCGACCGTTGGCAAGGTGCCGGGTGCAGGTCAGTTTCCACCAAACACTGGTCCATACGGGCTCGGCTCGTCGATTGGCCCAATGGCGAGACGCGTGGCAGATTTAGACTTACTTTTCAAAGTGTTGTCGGCAGGTTCAACGCTGAAGGTTGAAACCAATCAACTGGCGGGGCAGCGAGTTGCCTGGTACACCGACGACAGCGTCACACCGGTTACAAACGAAACTCGTTTGGCAGTTGAGTCAGCTGCGCGCGCATTGTCGGCAGCTGGTTTTTCAATTACTGAAAGGCGCCCGCCTGGAGTTGAACGCGGGCACGATCTGTGGCTCAAATTGTTTTCGCGCGCTTCGGTGGTCCAACTTCGCAACGTTTACCAGGATAACGAAGAAAAAGGGGGGGACTTTGTGCGCTGGAGATTATCCAGGGCGGTTGCTGAAGAACCCGCAACGCTCGATGAATACCTGGGCTGGTGGATGGAACGCGACAAATTGCGCAACGAGCTGGTCGAGTGGATGAGAGACAGGCCGTTGCTGATAGCGCCAGTTGGAGCAACACCGGCATTTCCGCACGGCACGCACAAGTTAACAGTTGACGGACAGACATTCAGCACCTTTCGCGCCTTCAGTTATTCGCAAACGTTCAACGTTCTCAATTTGCCGTCGGTCGCAATTCCGGCGGGCCACTCAGCCGAAGGTTTGCCTATCGGGGTGCAAATAGTCGGCCGGCCTTTTGCAGAACGCGAAGTGTTAGCCGCCGCGGCAATTATCGAGGAGGCATTGTCAGACAAACTTTAGAAAAATCTGGGGTGCGAGCGTCAACTCCCTGGAGTGCGGCGGCCCGGCGCCGCTTTGGCCTGCGCGGGCCTGGCGCGCTCCAATGGAGAATTATTCAACCATGACGGGCCAGATAGGTCAGTCGGACCAAAGCGCTGCCAGGCCAGCGCACTCCAAGGAGTTGACGCTTTTGCTTGAGCAGACTTCATAAGTGCTAAAGTTTGTCCGACACCCAGCCGATCCGATATAGTTTTAGTCCACAACTTGACCCGAACGAACAATTTTCACTCAGGAGTTCGCTTATGGATCCCCTTTCCACAGTCGTCGCCTTCCTGTTTTTTGGTTTCATCGCCATCGTGCTACTGGTGATCGCGATAAAGACTATCCGCATCGTCCCGCAAGCGACTGTCATGCTGGTCGAGCGTCTCGGCCGCTTTGATAAAGTTGCCAGTAGCGGGCTGAATATTCTGATACCGTTTATGGACAGACCACGCGCTGTCTATTGGACCAACGCGCGACCGGGTGTCACTTCCATCGATCTGCGTGAACAGTACATCGATCTGCCGCCGCAGCCCGTGATCACTCGTGACAACGTGACCATTCACGTTGACTCGGTTGTGTACTGGCAAATAACGGATCCCGTGAAAGCTGTTTATGAGATGAACGACCTGGTGGGTGGCATCGTGCAGTTAACCATCACCGGCATGCGCGCGGTAATGGGTGACATGGACCTCGACCACACCTTGTCGCAGCGCGATCAGATCAACTCCAAACTGCGAATTATCCTCGATGAAGCGACTGACAAATGGGGCGTGAAAGTCACGCGTGTTGACGTTAAGAACATCAATCCGCCGGAAGACGTGCGCATCACGATGGAAAAGCAGATGACTGCGGAACGCAATCGCCGCGCGCTGGTGCTGCAAGCGGAAGGGGACCGGCAAGCTGCTATTACGCGCGCGGAAGGTGAAAAACAAGCAGCAGTCACACGCGCGGAAGGCGAAAAGCAATCAGCGATTCTCGCCGCCGAGGGCGCGGCCCAGGCGCGACAACGAAACGCCCAGGGTGAAGCTGAGGCAATCGCGGTTGTCGCTCAAGCTATGCAAGAGCACGGCAATCCCGCGCAGTATTTGATTACCACGCGTTACATCGAAAGCTTGCGCGACATGACGCGCACAAACAATTCGAAAGTAATTTTTATGCCGGTAGAAACGTCGACAATGCTCTCAAGCTTGGGAGCAATTAAGGAAGTCCTAGCGGCTACTGGCGAGAAAAGCGGGGAAGAGCCACCCATATCACCGCCGCCGCCAAGACCGCGTGAGCTGCGGTAAACTTTCTACGGAACTCTGATCAAAGGCCTTGAAGTTTGAAGGCCGACAGGGACACAGAGAATGACTCAGGAAGCACAAGCTCAGGGTTGGGAAGGGCGACTTGCCCCGCTGGTTGAATGCCACTCGAGTACGGCGGGGCAAGCCGCTCTTCCCGACCCTGAGACTCCTATCCTTGCTCTTTGTACGTGGGGTTAGGTTTATCGGCCAGCGCGTGTCGCGAGATCACCGTGTACTTCGATCCTTGGCTGCTTATTTCACTACGTATTACCAATAACTCTTTCACGCTAAATTCCGTGGGAACAAATCCCATTTCTTTATGAGCGCGCGTCAGTGCTGGCGCTCCTTGCGGTTTGCGGATGCGCGCAATTGTCAGGTGCGGACTAAATGCGCGCGCCTCTTTCTCAAAACCCATGCGTAGACATTCGTCTTCAAGCTTCGTTTGCAACTCCGCCAGCCGTCCTGTGTGATCTTCAACTCCAATCCAAAGCACCCGCGGCGTGCCGTGTTTGGGAAACGCGCCAGTGTTGCCAATCTCAATATCAAATGGAGACAAACCTGCAACCGTATTAGCTGCGGCTTGTGAAAGGTCGTCGACTCGGCCGACTTGAATCTCACCGACGAATTTGAGTGTGAGGTGAACGTTCTCAGCACGGCTCCAACTCGCCGGCGAATCGGGCGCCGCGTCACGCAAGCAGATGATATGTTCTGAGATTTTATCGCGGACTAACTCAGGCAGTTCAATTGCGCAAAATACTCGCCACGTTTCGTTTCTGGCTGCCACCACGATTTATTTTTTTGGTGTTAACACCATCGTTGTCTTCGTAGCGCCCGCGATTGCTGCTTCTGTGAACGGAAACTCGCGAGGCGTGACTGCGCGCCAATCGGCGAGTTGATCGCTCCAATGCGCCGTAGCGGGCAGGCCTGATTCGCCAAGTGTGATGCCGTGCTGAGTCTTGTCCCAATCACTTGGGTCGGCAATCAAGCGCATCGAGACGGCAGCGCCGACATTGGGTGTTGCCGCCAAACCGCCCGCCCCGTTTTGCGGGATCGGAGGGATTGTGAATTGCAGACCGACCAGGGGAGCACTTGCGAGCGGATGCGAAAAACGCACCTTTGCCATCTCTCCCCACGTCCATTTCGATTCATCGGCGCCAATATTTTTAGTTAACACTTTTTGCGCATCTTCAAAACATGCGCGCAGTAAATCGGCATAGCTGGTAAATTCCTTCGGCAACCATTCTTTTGGCTGTTCAGTAACCAACCGATCGATGGTCGTATCAAAGTTGGACCAGCCATAGATCTTGACCAGGTCATTTCCGAGTGCGGCAGTCAACACTCTCGTGCGAAAGGCTATACGCATCTGCGCGAGTATTGGCGCCACATGGGAATCGGCTTCCATCCGCCCGTCCCACTTTTCAAACGCATCAATTGCCGAGAGAAAACTTGCTTCCTCCGGCCTTAGTTGTCCGCGCATTGTTTTTGTGATTTGCCGTGCAAAGAGCACGTTGCCGATGGAATAAACATCGCCCAGGACGCGGCGAAAGTCGGTGGCACTCAACTTCGGTGTCTGGCTCAACAGGTCGAAAATTCTGCGTGCGCGATAAGGCTGGGCCCACGAATGTGTCAGGAAGTAAGGATAATCGGTGCCCACGATTCGCTGGTTTGCGGTAACAATAATTCCTGACGGCGGATCGTATACGTTCGGCAGTTTGTCGCTCGGTATGTAACTGGTCCATTCGCCCGCGTCCGTCGCCCCATCGGAGGGAATACTGCCGTCGCCGGACTTTCGAATCGGCACAACGCCGGCGGCGTGATAGCCAATGTGTCCAGCAACGTCCGCATACACTATGTTCTGGGTTGGTGCGGTAAATGAACGCAGCGCCGTATTGAATTCTTTCCAGTTGCGCGCGCGATTTAACGAATAACTCGAGTCGGGATTATTACGTTTCGGATCAAGCGCGGTCCACCGCAATGCATAACGCTTGCCCTCCTTTTGAAAAACGATTGGTCCATGTCTGGTTACGGTTACATCCAGCGCAACCGTGTCGGTGGTTGATTCGGTAAAGCCCTTACGCACTTTTATTTCTTCATGACGGATTGTCGCGTCGCTCCAACCAGACGGCGTCTTGTAGCGCCGCGGATTAGCCGGATCGAATTGTTCGACGTATAAATCCTGTACGTCCGGACCAACATTGGTGAAGCCCCAGGCGATGTGTTCGTTGTGTCCGATGACGACGCCGGGTAGCCCGGGCGTGGTGACGCCCGCCACGCGCACGCCGGGTGCGCTGAGATGGACCATGTACCAGATCGATGGCGCGGAGGGTGCGAGATGAGGATCGTTGGCGAGCAACGGTTTTCCAGTCACCGTGTGTTTGCCGTTTACGACCCAGTTGTTGCTGGCGGCGAGCCCTTCAGCATAGACGCCAAGGCGCGCAAGTGATTGAGATTCAAGTTCCTGATCTTTAGCGAGCGCTATCAGGCCCTCTTCGGAGAGTGGAAGAGTTCTCATTCGAGGGTACTCGGACGAGGTGGCCGTCTTGCGATTGTCTTTGCCCACCACCAACACATCGAGAGGTGAAAACTCAGGCATCAGCATGGCCCGTTTTGCTGCTGGTAACGAAGCAAGCGCTTCACGCATAACGTCGAGGCGCCACGTGGATGACAACGCTTCGGCGAAAACCTTGATGACCAGCAGTGAGTCGACGGGCGTCCACGGGCCCGGTTTGTATTGAAGTATTTGGAATTCCGGCGGCAGCGACCTGGCGTCCAACGAGGCCATGTAAGCATTCACCCCATCGGCGTAAGCTTGCAGCAATGCCCGCGACTGCGGCGACGCTTCAGCAAATTCGGTCTCTGCAACTTGAGGAAACCCGAGCGTTCGGTGTTGTTTGTCCTGATCAAGAACCACATTATTTGGCCCGGCGCTTAAAATTTCCGCCAGCTGTCCGCGCTCCGAGCGACGCAGCAAATCCATTTGCCAAAGCCGGTCGCTCGCGGTCACATAGCCCTGCGCCATATAGAGATCGTGATCGTTTTTGGCTTGAATGTAGGGAATTCCACGTTCGTCATGTCGGATGATTACGTCAGCGATGAGACCCGGAATGAGCGTGGGTGTTGTCTGCGCTATCGCTTTACTCTCAGAAAGGCGGATGGTTGCGCCAGCGGAAAGGGAAAGCAACAGACAGAAGACAAGTACACGAGCGGTGAATCGGAACGGCATGTCGGGGAACCTCACTCTGAATTTTCGTGAGATATTATCACAGCGAGCATTTTGGTTAACCGTGTAGCGAAGCTGAACATTGACGCGACCGGGTGCGGCCATTACAATCGCCGCCAGGCTCAATCCCTAATAACAATGCTTCCACTTTACAAATATTTGCGCAGCACGCTGGTCATGTTCTTCGTATTCATTTGCGCTGTGACGGTGTCCGCTCAGCAGCGGCCGCTGTTGACTGAAGATGTTGACATCATTCCGCCAGGGACAATGCGCATCGAGGCTGGCATTGATTTTCTGCAGGGTTCAAGATTTCCGGTTTCAGGCTTGACGGGCGACCTCACGCGCGTAGGGGTCATCGGCATCAACTTTGGCGTCGCGCCTAACGTTGAGTTTCAGATTGAAGGCGTGGCCCAAAATGTTTTGAGCATCAATTCCCGCGGCGCTTCCGCCATTCCACTTTCACTGACGCCGGGAGCTAATTCGACCACCGACACTGGTGATTTTATTCTCTGGGCGAAATTTAAGCTGCGCAGTGAAACCAAACATGGCCCCTCGCTTGGCTTTCGCTTTGGTGTCGGACTGCCAAATTCGAATCAAACCCGCGGCATCGGTTTGAATCAAACGAATGCTTACGGATCGATTCTGGTAGGGAAAAAGTTTGGTCGGGACGGCCGGTTGAATACCTTCGGCAACCTCGGCATCGCGATCCTGACAGCGCCCACAGCGTTGTTTACGCAAAACGATGTGCTGACGTACGGCGCTGCCGGAATCTTCCGCTTGAACAAACAGTTCAGCATTGCCGGCGAAATTAACGGACGGGCCAACACCCGGCCAGGCAATGGACCATTGGGTACGGAATCACAATCCGAAGCTCGTTTGGGTATGCAGGTGCGTGCCTCCGGATTGCGCTTCGACTTTGCCGGGATTAAGGGACTTACCAATTTCACACACAACAGCGGCGTGACCGTCGGTATCACTTACGACACGCCCGCCATCTTTACTCCAGCCAAATAAAAAACTAGTGATGAGTACTGAGTGAGAGCGAAGGGTTAAGGTCAAGCTCTCCGCTTACACTCAGAACCGTTTGCTCGTTATTATGACTTCTTCTTTGGAGTTTGTTCTATTGTGTTCGGGTGACGAGGTAAAGCGTTTGTTTTGACTCAGCACTCAGCCCTCAGTACTTTTATTGACTCATGTTTGATTGGTTAATTCCCATCGGCCGCTGGCTTGAGCGCTATGTCATCGCCCTGCCGGTCTATTACGCGGCGCCCGCCATGATTGTTATTGGCGCGCTCGATTCGTCGTTGCTGTCGCTTCCCGAGATTAACGATTACCTGGTTGTGGGCCGGTGCATTAAGCAGCCCAGCGCAGTTTTTTATTTCCCCATGTTTGCGGCGATTGGTTCCGTGCTCGGCTGCCTGCTGCTTTACACCATCATGCGCCGGGGTGGGCAGGCGTTGTTACGCCGGCGATTCAAACGCGAAAACATCGAAAAGGTTGAGCGTGCTTATGCGCGGTACGGATTTCTAGCAATAGCTATCCCCGCACTGCTGCCGCCGCCGATGCCTTTTAAGATTTTTGTGGCGACCGCGGGCACGCTCGAGTATCCGCGCTGGAAGTTTCTGGTGACGGTGATGGTAGCCCGCGCGTTTCGCTATTACGTCGAAGGTATTCTGGCGGTGTATTACGGCCGGCGCGTGTTGTCGTTTATCCGAGATAGAGGTTTGGAAATAGTCGTTGTTTGTGGCATCGTCGCAATTCTGTGTGTCTTAATTTATGCGCTGCTGAAGCGTCGTCGCTCGACTGCACCCGGAACTGCACGGCCGGCCGATGCTACTAACACCAATGCCGGCGACACAGCTACTACCGAACAGGAGACGCCTGGTTGACGACCACGCGGAGCGAGACCAGCCACGATAGAAGAGGACATTTTGTTTGCAGCATTTGATTCATAGCATGAGCAAAGGGCTCGGGCGTCTTTCCGACTATTTCATTGCCTTGGGACCGTTCGGGCTGTTTGCGGTAGCTTTGCTCGATTCGGCTTTCGTTCCGTTGCCTAGCAGTGCCGACGCGTTGATGTTGTTACTGTCGGCTGCGCACCCGAGCTTGATGCCGTTCTATGCGCTGCTTGCAACTGCCGGCTCGGCGATCGGTTGCGTGACTCTTTATTACATCTCGCGTCGCGCGGGCGGCCGGGCGCTCAAGAAGTTTTCCGAACGAAAACAAAAAAGAGTAAAAGAGCTAATCGACCGTTATGACGTGCTGGCGGTGCTGGTCGCATCACTGTTGCCCCCACCGTTTCCTTTCAAATTATTTGTGATAACCGCTGGCGTTTTCCGTTTTAGCTTGCTGCGGTTTACGCTGGCAATTATCGCCGGTCGCGCATTTAGGTTTTTGCTGGAAGGATTCTTTGCCGTTCGCTATGGGTCGCAGGCGAAACAGATTCTGGCGAAGTATTATCCGTGGATTGGGCTGGTGGTAGCGCTAGTACTGATTACGTTTTTCGCGATGCGAAATCAGTTGAAGAAGAAGGAAGAGGCGGTCGTCGAGAGTCTAGAAGGTTGAGGGGAAAGGCAGAGCCAGTTCGCCGGTGGCTACAGCCTTTTCTATCGGCATCGATTCGTACTTGTGAGCGGCAGCGAGATCTTTTACGCCACTGGCAGCCAATCGATCGAGCAGATGAAGAAAGATTTCCGCGGTGGCGAGCGCGTCGCTGCCGGCGCGATGTCGATCCTGAATGCTAATGGAGAAATTCTCGGCTACGGTGTCCAGACGATAGTTCATCAGGCCGGGAATGGCGCGGCGCGAAAGGGTCACGGTGCATAAGTGAGGATTAACCATTCGCTGCCCCGGATAAACACGCGAGATTTCATGATTGATAAAGTTGGTATCAAAAGGCGCGTTGTGCGCAATTAACACTGCGTCGCCAACAAAGTCGAGCCAGCGCGGCACGACTTCGGCAAAAAGCGGCGCCTGCCTGACCATTTCGTTATTGATGCCAGTTAAAGACGCAACGAAGCGGGGAATCGGAATCTCCGGATTCACCAGCGTCAGGAAGCTATCGACTATCTGTTTACCACGAATGCGATATGCGCCAAGTTCGATAATGCGATTGGGCGGCATCTTGGCGCCGGTCGCTTCAACATCGACGACAACAAAGTCTAACTCGTCGAGCACGCGCGTTTCGCAATCATCCAATTGTAGTTCGACAGTGCTGCCCTCGATTATCTTAAAGCGGCGATCATCTCTAATCAGGTCACCGACGAGCAGACCTGCCAATTCATCATCAATATGAGATACCTTGAACACGACATCGACAATCTGCGAAGCGTTGGCACGGCCGCCGCAGTCTCGCAGCAGATCGATTGTTTCCTGAAGCAGCGTTGAGTCTGAAACCAGGTTTGAATACGACGACATTGGCGCGAATTGTAGCACGCATTGCGATTTAGTCTGATGGCTCTGCAACCTGAACAAGTGATTGAGAGATTCCGGCAGACCGGGGCGCTGTTGGAAGGACACTTTCTGCTTACCAGTGGATTGCACAGCGCGGTCTATCTGCAATGCGCGCTTGTGCTCCAGCATCCGTGCACGGCGGAAGAGTTTGGTCGTGAGATAGCCGCTCATTTTAGTGCCGCAGAAATTCAAACCGTGGCATCTCCTGCCATCGGTGGCATTGTTATTGGTCACGAAGTTGCGCGCGCGCTCGGCGCTCGCTTCATTTGGACGGAGCGCGAAAACGGCAAGATGATTTTGCGCCGCGGCTTTTCCGTTTCGCCAGGTGAAAAGACTTTGGTCGTCGAGGATGTTGTAACGACGGGCGGGTCGACGCGTGAAACTATTGCGGTTTTGCAAGGTTTGGGAGCGGACGTTCGCGGCGCAGCCTCAATAATTGATCGCTCGTCTGGTAAAGCTGTCGTGGGCGTGCCGCGGATGGCGTTGGCGACTCTGAATGTGCCTTC
>JBDUCC010000144.1:0-8098 GCA_040003675.1 bacterium
GAATGCCCGCTTGCTGACTAAGAAGCGGGCTTTTTAGAGACTAATTCGCCTGTTAGGAGACTATTCCGCCTGTGAGTTTATTGCTCGAAGGAAAACGCGCGTTTATTACCGGAGGCACCCGGGGAATTGGCGCCGCCCTCTGTGAGGTGTTCGCGCGCGAAGGCGCCGATGTCGCTTTCAATTACAACAGCCGTGACGATCTGGCGACTGAGATAGTCGCGAAAATCGAGACGTTTCAACGACGAGCCCTGAGCTTCAAAATCTCCGTTACCGATCGGCTTGGCTTGAAAAAACTGGCGCGCGAGATCGTCGAAAAATGGGGCGGCATCGACATCCTGGTAAACAATGCGGCCATCAATCGTGGCGATAACTTTGCGACCACGACTGATCGGGCCTGGGATGAAGTGATAGACACAAACGTGGGCAGCCTCTTCGCCGTCACCAAGCCCATCTACAAACAAATGATCCGGCAGCGAAAGGGAAGCATTCTTAACATCACTTCGATTGGCGCGATCAGGGCCTTGCCGACTGCGGTTCATTATGCGACTTCGAAAGCGGCGATGATTGGATTTACGAAATGTTTGTCGCGCGAGGCCGGCACCTTTGGCGTGAAAGTAAACGCGATCGCCGCCGGGATTTTCGATACGGAGTTGGCCCAGGCGCTACCACAACGATTGCTAGAGATGCATCATTTCTGGGCTTCAGCGGGACGCGCCGGTCGTCCGGAAGAGCTGGCTGAGTATGCGGCCTTCATGGTGAGCGATCGGAACAGTTTCATGAATGGTGAAGTGGTGATCGTTGACGGCGGAGCGATTACTTAGGTGCCGCATCGCGTTTCGTTCCGTAGGAACGAGATGTTTATTGATTCGAGCTCTGTTAGAAAGTCTTGGCTGGATTAGTTGTCGCCAAGCGACAACTAATCCAGCCAAAAGCCCTTTGAGGGAGCGTGTTCTATACATTTCGCTCCTACAGAGCGAGGTTTGCGACTCCCAATTCGGCAAACGATTTTTTCAGTTCTTCCCCCGAACCAACTCTTCCAGCTTCTTTTCCAATTCTCTCAGCTTCCGCTGCATCTCGCCGAGACGCCGAAACGCTGCTGTCGAACGCAGCCAATCTTTGTTCTCAAACGCAGGGATACCGGAAATCACTTTTCCAGCCGGCACATCGTGACTGGTGGCGCTTTTAGCGGTGAGCACAACATCATCGCCAATCGTCAGGTGCCCAGCCACACCCGCTTGCCCTGCCAAAATAACGCGGCTGCCAATATGGGAACTGCCGGCTAGACCAACCTGCGCGCACAGCAAACTATCTTCACCGACCGTGCAGGAATGTCCGATCTGAACCAGGTTGTCGACTTTCGTGCCGCGTCCAATTCGTGATTCTCCCACCGAAGCGCGATCGATAGTTGTGCCGGCGCCAATCTCGACGTCGTCTTCAATAACCACCCGGCCAGTTTGCGGAATCTTCAACCAGTGGCGCTCTTCATCTTTGGCGTATCCAAAGCCGTCGCAGCCCACCACCACGTTGTTGTGAATGACCACGCGCTCACCGATCTGCGAGCGTTCGCGAATGATGGCGCCCGAGTGAATTATCGAGTTCTTCCCGACAACAACGTTTTCGTAAATCGTAACGTTAGGATAGATGTGCACTCCCTCCGCGATTTGACAGGATGGTCCAATCACCACACCCGCACCGACGCGCGCCGTTCCCGCTACCGTGCTTGATGAATCGATCACTGCTGATTCATGGACTATGGCCGCAAAGGTCGGCTCGGGATGAAACAAACGTAGTGCGCGGGTGTAGGCAAGATATGGATCTTTCGTGCGCAGGACCGAAATCGCGCGATCGATGGGCGCGCCATCGGCAACATAGACAGCCGCTGCATGCGTCGTGTTCACCTTCGCCGTGTAACGAGGATTCGCCAGGAAGCTAACGTCAGCTGGACCAGCATCGTCGAGACCGGCAGCCCCTGTGATCTCGATGTCGTTGGCGCCGCCATCAACGTTGGCCATGGTTAACCTGGCGAGTTCGGAGAGTTTCATTGGAAGAAAGTTTATCGCAAAAGCAACAATGGCGCTGCTTCGCAAACACTCAGTTTGCTTTACGACGCCGGTTACATAATTGACACCGGGTCTATTTCCACATTGACCGACCGCAGATTGACACCATCGTTGGCAACTGCCTTCAGGGCCGAGTCGATAACGTCACGCAGTTGCTGGCGCTTGCGGCCCTTAATGAGCAGTTGCATGCGAAACTCATTTTTCAATCTTGCCAGTGGGGCTGGAGCCGGCCCGAGCACGCGTGCCGTGCGATCCGGATTGGCCGCGTCCAGTTCTTTTCGCAGTTGTAAAGCATCAGATCTCACCTGATCGAGTTTCGGTCCGTGTACCAGCAACGAGGCGAGCGCGACATACGGTGGATAACTGTGGTTCTGTCGATGTCGAATCTCTTCTTCATAAAAGCCGGCGTAGTCCTGACCGCTCGCATGACGCAAAGCATAATGATAAGGGTGATAAGTCTGAATCAGAACCTTGCCGGCAAGATCGCCCCGGCCGGCGCGCCCCGCAACCTGGGTCAGTAATTGGAAGGTCCTTTCGGCGGAGCGGAAATCCGGCAATGCCAGGCCCGCATCAACTGAAACCACGCCGACCAGCGTGACGTTGGGAAAGTCGTGTCCCTTGGCAAGTATCTGCGTGCCCACCAACATGTCGATTCTACCCTCGCTGAAGTCGTGCAGGGACTCTTCGAACGCATGCCGGTGCGCTGTTGTGTCTCGATCGATCCGCGCAATTCGAATTGCAGGAAAGAGCGTTCGCAGTTTCTCTTCAATCTGCTGCGTGCCTTCGCCTACGTAATAAATATATTTACCGTCGCAGCTGGGACACTTCGCGGGCGCGGCTTCGCGATGATTGCAGTAGTGACAAATTATCACGCGTTCACTGCGATGATAGGTGAGCGTTACGTCGCAGTTGGGGCACTGAATGCTTTCACCACACGAGCGGCAGAGAACGAAACTCGAGTAGCCGCGACGGTTCAGCAGAATAATTGATTGCTCGCCGCGGCGGTGCGTATCGTCAATTGCCTGCAACAGTTCATCAGAAAAGATCGCCGGTCGCTGATGACGTGCAAACGCCGCGCGCATGTCGATGATTTCGGCGGCCGCCAACGGCCGATCGCCCAGTCGATTCGGCAGTTGCAGGTATTTGTACTTTCCCGTGCTGGCGTTATGAAAGGATTCCAGCGAAGGCGTGGCGGACCCAAGAACGACGACGGCCGACTGCTTTTGCGCGCGCACAATTGCGGTGTCGCGGGCGTTGTAATGTGGTGAATCCTGTTGCCGGTAAGTTGATTCGTGTTCTTCGTCGACAATAACCAGCCCCAGATTTTGTATGGGAGCAAACACTGCCGAACGCGTGCCGATCACGATGCGTGCCGTGCCGTTGCGGACCCGGGTCCACTCATCAAAACGCTCGCCTTTCGACAGCGATGAATGGAAAATTGCGACTTGCTCGCCAAAATGCATTCGCAAACGACGGGAAAAAACGGGCGTCAATGCGATTTCCGGAACCAGCATCAACGCGGATCTTCCCAGCCCGAGAACTGTACGCATCGCTCGAATGTAGACTTCGGTCTTGCCGCTGCCGGTGACCCCGTGCAACAAGAACGGCGAATAAGCGTGCTCGTCCAGGGAACGATTGATTTCGGCAATTACATTTTCTTGATCGTCGGTCAGCACATAATCCGTTACCGCTGCTGCCGGAGAATTGCTTAACGGATCGCGCCGTAATCTCTGCTCAAAAATCTCCACCAGTTTTCGCTTCGCCAAAGTCATTACCGGCGATGGCCCAACCTGCGCGCGCACCAGCAGTTGGGCAAATGGCAATGACTCTTCGTTCGCCAAGGCGGCGATTACCTTTTGTTGGATCGCGGTAAGCTTCTGCGCTTTATCCGGATCGCGAACGGCTGGCTCGCTGGACAAGCGAACTCGTCGCTCGTATTTTGCGCTGACCGAGTCCCTTCCGGATTGCTGTTTGATCTCAAGCAAACCTTCACGCGCAAGCGCCTGGGCGAGCTTTACCACCTCCTCGCTCTTCAATTCTTCAACGGCTGAAGCCAGTGCAATTGTGCCCGCTTCGCTTACCCGTTGCAGCAAACGTCGTGTGAGGTCGTCTTCGTTGTGCCCGGCGGGATGGTCCAATTCGGCCCTGCCGACTTCGGTGATACTCAGGAGTTGTTCGACTCGAGGACTTACGCCCGGCGGCAAAGCAGCCTTCAGTACTTCGCCCCAGGGCGCCAGGTAGTAATCCGAAACCCAGCGGGTCAGCTCCAAAATTTCAGCCGTCACCAGAGGGAACGTGTCGAGAACCTCACTCGCGTCCCTGATGTTTTCCTCTTTTAAACTCGTGCCGGATCGAAGCGCTGAGTGCAGGGCCACGATGTAGCCCGTAACAAGTTTTTTGCCAAACGGGACCGTTATTCGCGAACCCGGCTGCGCCGCAGTTTGCAAAGCTGAAGGAAGGCGATAGATGAACGTTGTTAGTACGTGAAGCGGAACAGCCACTTCTGCATATTGGGATGGGCGGGCTGCGGATGGCGCTTCGTTTTCGGTCGGAAGGTCAGGCCCGGCAAGAGCTCTATGAAATGATGGAGAGGGGTCGCTCACGCGTCAGAAGGTAACGCCAAACTTCCATTTGCAAAAGTGCACACGAGTTTTATGAGTTACCTTTCGCCGAACTCTCGAGGTAGTCGCGCACCTTCTTGAGATCTTGCCACGTTTCCTGCTTTTTCGAGGGATCGCGCAACAAATAGGCCGGATGAAAAGTTGGCATCACCTTCACGCCACGATAATCCTGAAATTCGCCACGCAGCCTCGTTATTCCTTGTTTTGTGTTAAGCAGGTTCTTCATCGCCGTATTTCCCATCACGACGATAACCTCAGGTTGGACCGAGGCGATCTCGCGCAGCAGAAAAGGCTTGCACATCGTTGCTTCTTCTTCGGTCGGCGGGCGATTGCCGGGCGGACGACAACGATTAACGTTACCAATCAACACCGCTTCCCGTTTGAAACCGATCGCCTCAATAATTTTCGTTAGTAGCTGGCCCGCGCGCCCGACAAAAGGCCGAGCTTGCGCATCTTCATCCGCGCCTGGCGCTTCACCGACGAACATCAACCGCGCTCGCCGGTTACCTTCCGTGTGCACGATGTTGGTTCGACCTTGATGAAGCGGACAACGAGTGCAGTCTCCGATGTCGGTCCAAATGTCTTCAAGAGTTTCGGTTGTTGGCTCGAGCTTACTCGCGGCTGGCGTCAAATCTCCGAATAACGTCTCAATCAGCCTAGTGGAAGTTTTTGCCGGCGCCGTTGCCGATTGCAAAACCGTGCCGCGCGCAGCAGTAACATTCTGTGTAACCAACGGGTGCGATACCGAAGAACGTCCTGGAAGGGACTCCGGGATGTCATCCGCTTGATAGGTTGGGAGCGACTGGGTTGCTTGTTGCGCCGCGTTCGGAGCATCAGCGCTCTCAATGCCGAGTTCGTGCAAATAAGAAAGATTTTCGCAAACGTCGCGCGTCAGTGAAACAAACTCTTCTGAAAGTTGCGGGTTCTGCATTTCAGTTAGATCAGCAAATGGTGGCGCTACGCTTTTCTCCGTCCGCTCAGCAGTGGTTGAATCGAAGCAGGCTTGACGCGTGCGCGCAGCCGCACGACCTCGTCGAGGATTATGTTAGCGACGCTGGTTTTGGGCATTAAAGGCACATGAATGGGGGCTTTACTATCCCGGCTGATCAAGGTTACTTCGTTGGTGACCGTATCAAAACCGGCTCCTTCGCGACTAACATCGTTTGCGATGATTGCGTCGAGATTCTTCCGGCCCAACTTCTCGCGCGCGTTAGCCAGCACGTTTTCAGTTTCTGCGGCAAAGCCAATCACCAGCAGGTCGTCACGATTCAGGGCGGCCACGTCATCGAGAATGTCTTGCGTCCGTTCAAGTTTGATCGTGATTTCGCTTTCAGTCTTCTTCATCTTTTGCGGCGCTGATTGAGACGGCCGATAGTCGGCAACCGCCGCCGCGCCAATAAAAATTGTTGCCTCAGGTATCTCGTCCATTACGGCCGCGTGCATTTCAGCTGCTGAAAAGGCTCGGATGACTTGAAGACCGTCCGGTGCTTCCGCTGTCGTGGAACCGGCGATGATACTAACTTCAGCGCCTCTTTTCTTTGCCGCTTCGGCAACTGCAAAACCCATGCGCCCTGAAGAATTGTTGGACAGAAAGCGGACTGGATCGATGGCCTCGCGAGTTGCGCCCACCGTGATAAGGAGCTTCTCACCGGAGAGATCCTGAGGCACATCGCTATTGGTTCTTTGCAGAATCTCCATCGCTGCGGCAACTATTCGATCCGGCTCACTAAGTCGGCCCGGACCGATCGTTCCACAGGCCATCTCGCCGTCATCCGGTTCGATAAAGAAGACGCCATCGGCTTTGAGTAGTTGCACGTTTCGCTGCGTCGCGGGGTGTTGCCACATCGTCGAATTCATCGCCGGGGCGATGAGAACTGGCGCTGTTGAGGCGAGGTATGTGGACGTCAGAAAATCGTCCGCAACGCCGTTTGCGAATTTAGCAATAATATTAGCCGTAGCTGGCGCAATAACCAGCAAATCTACTGTTTGCGAGAACGTTATGTGGGCAATGGGATCCGGATTGTCCGGCGCGTAATCATCAACGATGACGTGCTCGCCTGATAAAGCACGAAACGTAAGGGGCTGGATGAATTCACAGGCCCGCTTAGTCATTGCAACTCTGACGGCACACCCGGCTTTTTGTAGACCGCGCAGCACCTCCGCAGCCTTGTAAGCGGATATACCGCCAGTGATTCCGAGGGCCACATTCTTGCCCGGGAGGATGTCTTGTACAGCTTTGTGGGCCATAGGCAGGTAATTAATTTAAAGAGCAATGTAACACTGCTGAAACACGGGTGCAACGGACATATCTTTGCACCCTGATACAATTCATGCTATTCCAAGGCATTCTAGAACCATCCGATTCAGAAGGACCACATATGTCCAGCAGTCAACTAGTCAGTTTCGGCATGGCCGGTTTGTTTCTACTTCTGTGTTTAGGCTCGAGGGGATCCGCTCAAACCTTTGAGGAAGCCGGGCAGTATGGACCAGTTGTACGAGCTTATCTGGGCTACCTTAAGGGCGAGCAAGAGGTCGTAGACGACCGGGCCAGCCGGCACGAAGTAACTCCTTCCTACTATCGACGCAATTCGAATCGCATCCGAGCGCTGCGCCAGATGGCCATGCGCATAGCACAGGAGACCGGGAATGATTACCTTCCGGAGTTGGAGGCGGTTTCAGCGGACGAGTTTGGACTCCTCTTTGAGCTGCCACCACATCTAAATACGCTACGAGTCGGCGAAGTTTTTCGTACCACTTTCCGTTATCTGGGGCTGGTGAGGTCCGGAGAAATTTTCTACATCTTTGCCCGGTTAGACCCTTACGAACAATCGGAACTAATGGCGCGTCAGACCAGGTCTGATGCGGAAGCTCAAAACTCAGCGGGTCAACCACAACTTTCCGGGTCTAAGACCGTTACTCGGGCCCGTCGCGTAGGTAATCCCTAAGCCTGCGCAAAGCGTGCCGCTCGGACGTGCTGCGTCGAGACATGGCTATTGGCGGATAGGTTCATTTTAACCCTTCTCATCGGGTCGAATTGGGCAGAAAACTGTAGACTCAGGCGCTGTCGAGTGCTATCTTCTCAACCAACGCAAAAAAGCACAATTTTGTGGCAAAGTTGTCTAGATGGCTGTTGACAGAGTGCCTCCAATCGTGTAATAACAGCCGAGTGGTTAAGCTTTGCGGACGGCATTGAATTTTTAGGCAGCGGCTTGGTAAGAGGCGAATCCAAAAACATCACCTGCGCCTTTCACGATTATTTGACCGTCGCGGCACGCAATCAAGAATTTTGTTTCACAATACGGGAGGAAAGTTAATGATCAGCAAAACTTGGAGCCGCAAACCTATCGCGGCCTGTGTGGCAGTGGCCATTCTGAGTGTTTACTCAATGGTAGTGTTGGCGTCGCCGGCAGCAAAGGC
>JBDUCC010000012.1:0-26480 GCA_040003675.1 bacterium
GAACTAGCCTGAAAACTGAATATCTTTCCCTTGCTTTTATTGCTGGATTTTTTTCCGTGTTCCATGCCAAACTCCGCAAGCATTCCTCCAGCCCGAGACAGTAACGAAAGATCTGGACCAATTCACTTCCGGAGGCGACCCTCTTGCTTAAAGGAATCTTTCGCACCAAGAATCTCGACGACATTCTGTCGGCATTAGGCGATGAAACGCATCGACTGAAACGTAGTCTCGGTCCGCTTAGTATCACCTTGCTGGGTATCGGCGCGATTATCGGCGCCGGCATATTCGCTACGGTCGGCACGGCAGCGGCCGGCGATGCAGTGCGGCCCGGTGCTGGTCCCTCCCTGATGCTTTCGTTTGCCATTACTGCGGTGGTTTGCGCGTTTACCGCGTTGTGTTATGCAGAGATGGCAGCGATGGTTCCCATCTCCGGCTCGGCTTACACCTATTCTTATGCAACGCTGGGTGAGTTGGTGGCTTGGATAATTGGCTGGGATTTGATCCTCGAGTATGCGATCGGCAACGTCGCGGTCGCTATCAGCTGGGCCAACTATTTCCGCTCGTTCATGCACGATGCCTTCGGCGTGGACATTCCGCAGTGGCTGTCGACCGACTTTCGTACCGCGCGAAAAATACCGGGACTAATCGAAAGTGCTCCTCACGTTCTCGGTGTCCCGATCGTTTTCAATTTGCTTGCCTTCGGAATCGTTGCGCTGATCACAATCGTCTTAGTCTGGGGTATCAAAGAGTCATCCGAGTTTAACGCCGTGATGGTGGGCGTGAAGATCATTGTGCTGACGTTTTTCATCGGCTTCCTGCTTTACATGGTGACTCCGACAAAGATGGCAACGAACTGGCATCCCTTTCAACCGGCGGGGTGGGGAGGAACTCTCGCCGGCGCGGCAGTAGTTTTCTTTGCCTATATTGGCTTTGACGCAGTTTCGACGGTGGCTGAGGAAACAAAGAACCCGGCCCGAGATCTGCCTATCGGCATTATCGCCTCCCTCATTATCTGCACCATCTTCTACATCGTGGTGGCGGCGGTCTTTACCGGTGTCATGCCTTATCCGGTTCTGGTGAACAAATTAGCAACCGAACAAGCCGAGCCACTGACGATGGCGCTCAGATACGTCGCGCCCGATGCACGTTGGGCCACCGCACTTGTTGACTTCGGTTCGGTGGTGGCCCATACCGCTGTGCTGCTTGTTTTTCAGCTGGGGCAGCCGCGCATATTTTTCTCGATGGCCCGCGATGGCTTGCTGCCGCCGGTCTTTGCGAAAGTGCATCCGAAATTTAAGACGCCGCACGTGACCACGATTCTGACCGGTGTAATCGTCGGCCTCTTTGCGGCCGTGATGAGCATCGACGAGATGGTCGACCTTACGAACATCGGGACGCTTTTTGCCTTTGTGCTTGTTTGTATTGGCATCACGATTTTGCGTTACAAAGATCCGGGGCGTCACCGGCCATTCAAAGTGCCTTTTGGCGCCTGGTTTCTGCCGATTCTCGGCGCTCTATCGTGCCTCTTCCTTATGTATTATCTGCCGCCGACTTCCTGGTGGCGCTTCATAGCCTGGCTAATGATCGGGCTTTCGATCTATCTTTCGTATGGTTACGCCCGCAGTAAGTTAGGCGCGAAGTCCGGACGTTCGCGCATCACGCCTGGCTGGTTGTCGTTGATGGGCCTGGGCTCATTACTAATCGCTATCGGTATTCTGGCGATTCCGCATCATTCAAGTCTCAGTGAACTTTACGCAACCTTAACGACCGGTACAGGCGATGGCTCGCGCACGATAATCGCGTCAGGGAGCATTGCGGTCGGCGTGGCCTGCATGCTTATCGGCTTCGTCATAGGAATGTCGAGAGGGGAGTCCGCGAAGTCTGGCTAAAATCATAAGGCTATAGCATGACACTGTTATCAATCGCCATTATGAGAATAAGAGAAGAAGCCGCACAGCTAATTGACAGGTTACACTTCGGGACGACCAGATGGATGAGATCTACGTGCGGCAGTCTATTGAGGCGGGGCTGACGGATAGTGAGGCTGGCCGAGCGAGGGATATAGCCTACGTCAGAACCAAGTTCGGATTGGATTCCTGAGGGCGGTTAATAATCAACTGAATATGAACGCTCTTCCAATAATCGTCGGTTCGCTCTGCGTGATGGCGATTGCCTATCGCTACTATTCCGCTTTCATCGCTGCGAAGGTATTGACGCTCGATGACTCGCGGCCAGTGCCTTCGCAGACGATGTACGATGGGCACAACTACTACCCAACCAACAAGTGGGTTTTGTTTGGACATCACTTTGCCGCTATTTCAGGTGCTGGCCCACTGATTGGGCCAGTGCTGGCGGCGCAGTTTGGTTTTCTGCCGGGACTGTTATGGCTGGTGATAGGTGTGTGTCTTGGCGGCGCCGTTCACGACTTCATGATTCTGGCCGGCAGCATTCGCCGCAAAGGAAAATCACTGGCGGAAATGGCGCGCACCGAGATTAGTCCACTCTCAGGGCTGGTTGCCGGCATCGCGATTCTTTTCATTGTCGTCATAGCGCTCGCTGGTCTTGGGCTTGTAGTTGTAAACGCTCTCGCGGAATCGCCCTGGGGTACCTTCACCGTCGGGTTCACAATTCCCCTCGCGCTTTTCATGGGCCTCTACATGTACCGCTTTCGCAAAGGAAAGATTGTCGAAGCGAGTGTGATTGGCGTGGTTGGCTTGTTAGCGGCGGTTTATCTCGGCGGTCGTCTTGCCGATTCATCATGGGCGCAGGCGTTCACCCTTTCGCGCAATACCGTCGTCATCCTCATGGCCTGCTACGGATTTATCGCCTCAGTGTTGCCAGTGTGGATGCTCCTCTGTCCGCGCGATTATCTTTCGTCATACTTAAAACTCGGCACGATCGCTTTCCTAATCATCGGCGTCATTCTGGTCCATCCGAATCTCAATATGCCGGCGCTTACGCCTTTTATTGCGGGCGGTGGACCGGTTATTCCCGGCAAACTTTATCCGTTCGTTTTCATCACCATCGCCTGTGGCGCAATCTCCGGTTTTCATGCGCTGATATCTTCTGGCACAACGCCAAAGATGATTGCTAAAGAATCCGACGCCCGCATGATTGGTTATGGATCGATGCTGATGGAAGGCGTGGTTGGGGTTGTCGCCTTGATTGCCGCCACTTCGCTTTTTCCCGGGGACTACTTCGCCATTAACACGGCGCAAAAAACTGACACACAAAAAGCGGCGTACGTGCGGATGGTCGATGAACACAGCGCGCAGGGCTTTAATCTTCAGCCGCAGGAAATCGACAGACTCGAACAGGAATCGGGCGAGAAGAATTTACGTGGACGAACCGGCGGCGCAGTAACGTTGGCGTTAGGCATCGCAAAAATCTTCGATGGCATTCCCGGACTGCGTGGCTTGATGAAGTACTGGTATCACTTCGCGATCATGTTTGAAGCATTGTTTATTTTAACGACGATCGATACCGGCACGCGCGTCGCTCGTTTTCTGGTGGGCGAATTTGGCGGACGCTTTTATCGCAAACTGGAAGAGCCGAATTGGCTGCCTGGCTCAATAATAACTTCGGCGTTGGTGGTCGCCGCCTGGGGCGCGTTCATCTGGTCGGGATCAATCTCAACGATCTGGCCGATGTTTGGCGTCGCAAATCAACTGTTGGCGTCGGTAGCGCTTTGCGTAGCCACCACCATCATCATCAACATGGGCAAGGCAAAATACAGCTGGGTGACAATTCTGCCGCTGAGCTTTGTGGCAACAACGACGCTCGTCGCCGGTTGGGAATCCATCACAGACATCTTTTGGCCGCTCGCACAAAAACCCGAGACCTCGATGCAGGGTTATATCAATACTGGTCTGACTGCCATCATCATGGTTGCAGCAGTAATCATCTTGATTGATTCGATTCGACGCTGGTTTGGTTTTGGGAAACGTCCGGAACCAATCTCCGGCCTGGCTGAAGTTGGAGTGTCCAGCTGATTTGATGACTATCGCCCGACTCATCCCTGGTTACCGCGATCAAATTCACAAGCAACTGGTCGCAAACGCCGATACAAAAACTAAAGAAAAGGTAATGCGCGTCGTGCCTGGCGCGAAAGTCATTGGCATGACTGTGCCAAAACTCCGACAAACTGCCGCAGAGTTTCGCCGTGCACATCCAAACCTCACCTTAGAGGCCGCCACGGATTTGATGGACGAACTTTGCAGCGACCGTTGTCGTGAGGAAATTCTGTTTGGCATTTTTCTCCTTGGCGCGTTTGGGAAAAAAACGGCCAGCGTGTCGTGGGACCGCGTGTCCGATTGGAGCGATACACTAGACAACTGGGAGACCTGCGATCAGTTGGCCAGCCAGGTCAGTGGCGCCGTCGTCGCTGCTAACCTCAAATTAGTTGACCGTTTGGTCGCATTCCGCCGTTCTAACAATCCATGGAAACGAAGGTTTGCTCTCGCCACGGCGTCGGAATTAAATCATAAAGGCCGAGTCCATCCGACCGAGGCCCTGCGGGTTTGTGAAGTGTTCCTCGCTGATGAGGAACCAACAGTTCGCAAAGCGCTTGGGTGGGCACTCAAAGAAGCTAGTAAGAAAGCTGCGCCTGAGGTCTTTGAGTTTCTGCTGACTCATCATCAACGTTTGCCGCGAAGTGTTCTGCGCGACGGGGCGGAAAAGCTTACGCCGGCGCAAAAGAAGCAACTCAACAACTTGATAACCTGAAGTCCTTCTCAATCGTCAAAAATGAAACGAGTTTTGATCTCTCTAGGCTTGGGATTGCTTTTCATCCCGTTAGTGCTGGGGTTGATACTGGCAATAAAGATGCTCTCGCCCGGTTATCCCATGCCGTTCTTGTGGCTTTTTGTGTGGCCACTCCCCGTACTTCGCTTACTTTGCCGGGTTGTCTACTTCAGAATTACCACTTGGAACGTGTTAGCTGTCGCCTTGCTCAGGGACTATTTGCTCGCGAGTTTTTTTGCTTATTTATGTCTGACCTTTCGAGGCCGATTATTGAAACGGAAGATGAGCTTCTCATCTCTGCCGCCCCCACCCGCACCGTTCACTGACTAATCGCATCCAGATTTTAGAATTCGACGCGGTCAGCCTTCAGCATCTAAGCCGTCCGCCGTTGGACAGTTCCCTACTCAATCGGCAATAATATCCGCTTTTCAATCAACCGTTTTCCGGCACTGGCATTAGCAGCAGCCAAAATACGCGGTTCCGCGCCAAAACGGCGAGCAGTTTGCAGTTCACGCCACTTAGCTAAACGAGGGGAAAGGATCACAATCGTGGAAATTTTGCTGATCTCATTTATCAGCTTGCTGTCGGTTTGTCTGGCAGTTTTTGTTATGGAAAAGAAAGTCATCGGGGGCAACAGTGTGCGCCGGGCTTTGAGCTCCTCGCGCGCCGCGCGTGCCGCTTTGACCGTAGCCTCAGTGCTGGCGAGCATCGCTTTTTATGCCGCGCCAACCTTTGCGCAAGCGCGCGAGGGCGGCGAAGCGAACCTGAAATTGCCTGACTTGTCTGAAGTGATCTTCTTCGGCGGCCTCGACGGCCACCGGCTGCTGCTGGGTGGCATTGTGATTTGTGTGCTCGGCCTTGGCTTTGGTATGGCGATGTACATGAACTTGAAAAAGCTGCCGGTCCATCGCGCTATGCGCGAGATTTCGGAACTGATTTATGAGACTTGCAAGACGTACCTAATTACGCAGGGCAAGTTCATCCTCATTCTCGAAGCCTTTATCGCCGTCGTCATCATTCTTTACTTCGGCGTGCTGTCGCGCATGGAGCCGTTGCGCGTAGCGATCATTCTCGCTTTCAGTTTGGTGGGCATAGCCGGCAGTTACGGCGTAGCCTGGTTTGGCATTCGTGTTAACACGTTCGCCAACTCGCGCACCGCATTCGCCAGTCTCGAGGGTAAGCCGTTTCCGCTTTATGCGATTCCGCTGAAGGCCGGCATGAGCATCGGCATGATGCTGATCAGCGTGGAACTGCTGATCATGCTGTGCATTCTGCTTTTCATTCCCGGCGATTACGCTGGGCCATGTTTCATCGGTTTCGCGATTGGCGAGTCATTAGGCGCGGCGGCTTTGCGTATTGCCGGCGGCATTTTTACCAAGATCGCGGATATCGGCGCTGACTTGATGAAGATCGTCTTCAAGATCAAGGAAGATGATGCGCGCAACCCGGGTGTGATTGCCGACTGCACCGGTGATAACGCCGGCGACTCGGTTGGACCAAGCGCGGATGGTTTTGAAACGTATGGCGTAACCGGCGTCGCGCTAATCACCTTTATTCTTTTGGGCGTGCCCAATCCGCGCGTACAAGTGCAACTGCTGGTCTGGATTTTCGTTATGCGCGTAATGATGATCATTGCCAGCGGCATTTCTTACTTCGCCAACGACTTGATCGCCAAGGCGCGTTACAAAAACGCGAGCCAGATGCACTTTGAGGCTCCCTTGACCTCGCTGGTTTGGATCACTTCGATTGTGTCGGTGGTGCTGACCTTCGTTGTTTCGCGGCTCACCATTCCAGTGCTCGGCGGCAACGACACACTCTGGTGGAAACTGGGAATTATCATTTCCTGCGGCACACTTGCCGGCGCGATTATTCCCGAGCTCGTGAAAGTATTTACCTCAACCAAGTCGCGGCATGTCAGCGAAGTCGTAACTTCGTCACGCGAGGGCGGCGCTTCGTTGAATATTCTTTCCGGACTGGTTGCGGGAAATTATTCGGCTTATTGGCTGGGTATCAGCATCGTAGGTTTGATGTCGATTGCCTATTACTTTGCCACCCTCGGCCTTGCCCAAGGGCTGGGATTGGGCACGCTAATGGTTGATCCGGTAGCGGCGCCGGTTTTTGGTTTTGGTCTCGTAGCTTTTGGTTTTCTCGGCATGGGACCGGTCACGATCGCGGTCGATTCGTATGGCCCAGTCACCGACAATGCGCAATCGGTTTACGAGTTATCGTTGATCGAGCAACTGCCAAATGTTGAAAACGATCTAAAACGTGATCACAACATCGATGTGAATTTTGAACGCGCAAAGCATTTGCTGGAAGAAAACGATGGCGCTGGTAATACATTTAAGGCAACGGCGAAACCGGTGTTGATTGGCACGGCCGTCGTTGGGGCCACGACCATGATCTTTTCGATCATCATGGCACTCACCGATGGTCTGACCACAAACACCACCAGCCTTTCGTTGTTGCACGCCCCGTTTGTCTTGGGTCTAATCACTGGCGGCGCGGTCATCTACTGGTTCACCGGCGCTTCGATCCAGGCGGTAACTACGGGCGCCTACCGTGCGGTGGAATTCATCAAAGCGAACATACGGCTTGAGGGTGTCGAGAAAGCCTCGGTTGAAGACAGCAAGAAGGTGGTGGAGATCTGCACCCAGTATGCGCAGAAAGGCATGTTCAATATTTTCCTGACTGTGTTTTTCTCGACCCTGGCATTCGCGTTCGTCGAACCTTTCTTCTTTATCGGTTATCTGATCTCGATCGCTGTCTTTGGTCTGTACCAGGCGATCTTCATGGCCAACGCCGGCGGCGCCTGGGACAACGCCAAGAAGGTTGTCGAAGTTGATCTGAAAATGAAGGGCACCCCGCTGCATGATGCGACCGTGGTTGGCGACACAGTGGGGGATCCGTTCAAAGACACGTCGTCAGTCGCCCTTAATCCGGTAATCAAGTTCACCACGCTATTTGGACTGTTGGCTGTCGAGTTGGCAGTGAGCTTAACGGCCAGAAACAACGGGGACACAACCTTGACCCACATTCTGGCGCTCGGCTTTTTCCTGGTTTCAGTCTTCTTCGTTTGGCGCTCGTTCCACGGCATGCGCATTGGAACGCTTGCAGATGAGGCTGCTGAGGTGCTTGCAGCCAAAAGAGCTGCAGGTGACTAAGACAACATTTGTGCGTCAAAGAAACTTGAAACTCTGAACACGAAACTCTAAACTCTGAAAACCCATGAGCTCGCAAGTTCATTCATACACCGAAGCTGACACACTGCTCGGCGCTGCGCTGGCGCCGATGGATTGGACCCGCTCGGTTTCGCTTGTTTTTGTATTTAGTCTGCTCACTGCCCTGGCCGCGCAAATCGTCATTCCCGTTGGACCAGTACCAATCACCGCACAAACTTTTGCTGTGCTGTTAACTGGCGCGTTGTTGGGATCGCGTCTTGGCGCGATGGCCATGATTGTTTATTTGCTCGAAGGAGCAAGTGGGCTGCCTTTCTTTTATGGCGGACACGGCGGCATCACGCATCTTCTTGGACCAACCGGCGGCTATCTCGTCGCGTTTCCCGCCGCCGCCTTCATCACCGGCGCGTTCGCGGAAAATGGTTGGGATAAACGCTTCTTGACTGCCGTGGCTGCGATGGCCGCCGGCTCAGTGCTAATCATCGTGGCTGGTTGGGCCTGGTTTTCGTTTATCATGCACACCTCCTCCGGCGCTGCCTTCAAGCTCAGCATCGCTCCTTTTCTAATCGGCGACGTTATCAAGATTTTACTCGCTGCTGCAGTGCTTCCTTCCGGTTGGGCGCTGCTCAAACGCAAAGCTTCAAACTACTCCTAAAGGGTTTTGTTCACTTTTTCTTTAGTGTGATTTCCTGCCATTTGAAATGTTTACGATCAAAGTGCGTTCACATCAACGCGAAGAGCTGGTCGAGTTCACCGGCGAAGTCCAAAGCAAGCTAAAAGAGTCCGGGGCGAAAGAAGGTGTTGTCACTCTTTATGTGCAACACACAACTGCCGGGTTAACCATCAACGAGAACGCTGACGCTGACGTCCCGCGCGACATGCTTCATGCGTTTCGCACGCTTATCCCGCAGCACGGTATGGGCTTTCGTCATGGCGAAGAGAATTCCGATGCGCACATCAAAGCAACGCTGGTAGGTTCGTCGGTAACCATTCCCTTTAGAGATGGGAGACTTTTGCTGGGACGTTGGCAGGGAATTTTTTTATGCGAGTTCGACGGCGGCCGCGAGCGGCAGGTGATCATGATAGTGCGCTAATCTGTCATTGGAGACTTCAACGAAGTACCAAAGCTCTTAAATGTTGTACGGGTGGAAAAGAGTTTGCTGGGAATCATAAATCTGATCGGGTGCAGCGTTAATGGGGAAAAACCTGGCTCGATGCGAACCGCGAGATGTAGCGACCGGATGCTTCGGTCAACAATGAAATAGAGGAGTTCGGGTGGCTTAACCTTGAATGCTAGCATCCGCTCGCTACCGCTCGCGGTTCTGCATCGAACATTCCAAGGGCGAATCCTGAGAGGGTCGCTTTTAAGAAACAGTTTAAACCTCCCGTTTCTACAAATTTAAAAATGCTTCTATCAAAATCTTTAGTCTTCGCTATGGTCCTGGCAGCGAACGTTTTGTTTACACCAGACGTTCTGCCGTTTGCAGCGCAACGCGAATCTCTTCAAGCTGGCCTCAAAACTGAAACTTCCTATGACGCCGGCAAGGACAAGACCACGTTCCGACTTGCACCCATACAAATCTCCGGCGCGAACGGCAAGTATCACAGTCTTCATATGGCTCCCGCATTTAGTTACTCAGGCAAGGAACCGCACCCACCCGAGATCGTCGACTTTGAATTGCGAACGGTGGTTAAGGGACGATTGGACACGGATCTCTACGTGCTGTTTGTGATCGATGGCGAGAAGGTATTTTTAAGTTCTGATCGGCGGGCGATCAGGCGGCCTATCACAGGTAGAGTTTGGTTGGGTGAGCGCCTCCTTTTCCGCATGCCTTACGAAACATTTGTGAAGATAACCAAGGCCCGGGTATTTGAGATTCGCTTTGACGGCGTAAGATTTCCCCTGAACGAAGAGCATTTGCAACTGCTACGCGCGTTTGGCGATCACATGCGCCAGCACTAGTCCTCGCTAATCTGCTTCATAACTTCCGCTAATTTTTCTACGTCTGCGCGCGTGCGTTCCATTGCGCGACGGCTATCGAGATACGCAGTCCATACCGGGGTTTGGGTCAGCGCTTTGGTCGTATCTTCGTCGAGCGTCTGGGCCATCAGCGCGATCAGGTCGCTGACGACGCGAGTGTGATCCAGCAATGACTGGATAATGGAATAGGCAAGTTGCGCCTGCGCGAAATCGAGGTCGGTGGGTTTGCCGTCTTGTGATCCTGATTCATCAATCATTGGTCAACTCGAGTTCCATAACACCGCTGCGCCGGGTGAATCTCCTAGGAAGCGGTTGCGCCTACGAAAGGAAGCTCGACCACTTCCGCGGCAATATCGTGGTCGCCGGTAATAACACGCACCTCTGTTCCGGCCGCGAGGTAGTCAAATTTCAAATAGCCCAGGCCGATACTGCGTTTGAGTTTGGGCGAATAGGTGGCTGAAGTAATGCGTCCTACCTCTTTGTTATCAATCGATTTGATAATGTCGCCCGGTGCGACCACTACCGATCCCTCAAGACGTACCCCCGATAACTTTTTCGCCACGTGCCCGCGATACTTGATGCGGGCAATGATTTCCTGACCGATATAACAGCCCTTGGTGTAACTAACGGCATCGTCCAGATTCGTTTCGGTAACGACGTTTGTATCATCCATGTCGATGCCATAGCGCGGAACGCCTGCTTCGATGCGCAGAATCTCGAGTGCGTAGTAACCAACGGGGCGCGCGCCCGCTTGCTGCAAAGCAGCCCACAAACTACTGGCGTAATCGTTGTCGACAATCAGATCAAAGCCGTCTTCCTGCGTGTGTGACGCGTGAATAACTGTCACTTCCGCGATCGTGCCGGCTGCTTGCCAACTGATTTGCCGCACTACGTTCGGCGCTGAAAAGTCCGCCGCCTCGTTGAGCACTGTGCTAACAACACTTGCCGCTTTACTGCCCTGCACCGACAGCAGCGCGGACTCGCTCGTCATATCCTTAACGCGAAAGTCGCCGGCCAGCGTGAAGCGCTCGATAGTTGTCAGCACGCGATCATGGGTTACTGGCTCTGTGTCGAGTAAGAATGTAGGACAGACTTTCTTGTCTGTCCCCTCATCCTTCAAGCGCACCACACGCACGCTGGCAATCAATCTTCCCTGCACATTCGGAAACGCCGCCGGCATCCAGGAATTCTCTACAAGCGTCTTCATGTCGTTAGTGATGAGCCCGTTGAGAAATGGAATAGCTTCTGTCCCGCTCACCAGCAAGCGCCCGCGCGTGGAAAGATCAAGCAAACCTGCGCCACCTTCGCGCACTGCCCCATACTCTTGCGCGACATCGCCATAGGAAGCGGGCACGGACCAGCCATCACGTTCTGCCATGGCTGCACCAAGTTCCGCGTGCGCTTCGTCAAGCGCCAGCTTTCGAATCCCGAGCTGTTCTGCTGCTTCAGTCATAAATTCTCTTTTGCGGCTTTGCCGCGTTTCGTGCGGAATGGCTTTGCCTTTCCGATCAAGTATTGATTGTTCGGGCTGCGCCCAATCGGAGGCGTAGCCTCTATTTGAGATAGTGTCGCCGGAAAGGTAGAGCCTTTCCGCACGGAACGCGGCAAAGCCGCAGGCGCGCCTCAAGCGTCACTTAAGCGACGAACCATTGCAACACTGCGCAGGGCGGCCGCAATCACCTGATAGTCAGCCAGCTGCTCCTGCTCTCGGCGGTGGGAAGCGAGCACCTGTGGGCTGGGATGATAAATGGGCACCAGCACTCGCCCGTTCCACTCATGCATCTTCGCCGCAGACTCTTTCAGAATCAGAGAATGCGGCTGAATCGCCCTAATCGCTTCAAGCGCAACCGAGCCAAGAGTAATAACAATCGCTGGATCGACCAGGGCAAACGTGCGTCGCAAAAACTCGGAACAGTTTTTCAACTCTGTTATGCTCGGCTTTCGATTTGCGCCCGATTCAGTGCGTGGATTGCATAGCGCTGCGCTGGTAATGAAAATATCCTGCCGCTGCAGGCCGATCGAAGCGAGAAAACGATCAAAGTTTTTGCCCGATTGATCGCCCGAAAAAGGGACGCGCGTTTGATCGGCGCCTTTACGCCCCGGCGCTTCGCCAATAAACATGATCCGTGCCGTCAAGGGTCCATTGAGTTCACTGAGTACCGCTGCGCGTTCGCACATTGCGGCACAGCGCCGGCAACCGGCCGCCTCAGCAATCAGCTGGTTGAATTGCTTTGCTTTTATCTTGGGTGAAATTGTCGACATTCCCATCAGATAACCATTGACTTGCCGGGCGGCTTGAACTAGAAGTGCACCGCTTTCTGTCTAATTCAATTTGAAGGAGACTTCCCTATGTGTCGAATGTTGTCACTAATTCTGTTCGTGCTTGCATTCGCAATTCCTGTCATGGCACAGGACGCGACCAAAGCCGATCCGAAACACTACAAAGTCGAGTCTGAAAACTCGCGGGTACGCGTGGTGCGCGCAAAGTATGGCCCACACGAAAAGTCGGTCATGCACAGTCACCCTGACCTCATAGCAATATTCCTGACAGACGGTCGGGTTAAGTTTACCTACCCGGGTGGTAAAACCGAAGAGCGGGATATGAAGGCGGGCACAACGCTTTTCACCCCAGCCGTCAGGCATCTTCCAGAAAATCTTACTGACGGAGACATGGAAATAATTCTGGTTGAACTGAAAACTACAAAACGCAAAAATCACTAACGGCCAAAAGGGCGCAGCCTCCAGCGCCCCTTCAAATATTAAGGGCGCAGGCTAATCCTGTAGGTCTTAATTTTTGAGTTCAGCGTGGTCGCGTTCATCCCCAACAAACGCGCAGCGCGCGATTGATGACCGCCGGTTTGCTCCAGTGCGCGACGAATCAGGTCGATCTCAAAGCGCCGCACCTGATCGTAGAAATTGATACCGCCTCCCAGGTTATGCACGGCCGCCAGACTCGCGCCCTCTGCTGAGGCCGCAGCCACCGATTGTGGATCACTGATTTCCGGACGCAGGCACTCGCGCGTAACTTCGTCTTGCGGAGCAATCACTACCGCCCGCTCGATCGCGTTCTCCAACTCGCGCACATTCCCGGGCCACGAATAAGCCTCCAGCAGCGCCAGCACGTCGGGTGCGATCTGCTGCGATACCTGGCGCGCGTTCTCGTCGTTATATTTCTCGATGAAGTGTTGGGCCAGCGGTAAAATATCTTCCCGCCGGTCGCGCAACGGCGGCAACTCAATAGGCACAACCGCCAGGCGATAATAAAGATCTTCGCGAAACGCTCCCTGCTTAACTGCTTCCTTCAAATCGATATTGGTAGCGGCAATGATGCGGACATCGACGCGACGCGGCGTAGTGTCGCCGAGCGGTGTGAATTCGCGCTCCTGAATTACTCGCAGCAGTCGCACCTGCGTTTCCGGAGGAATGTCGCCAATCTCGTCGAGAAAGATTGAGCCACCGTCCGCAACTTCAAACAGCCCTTTTTTTGCAGCAACTGCGCCGGTAAAAGCGCCACGCGTATGACCAAAGAGTTCGGACTCGAGCAACTCGGAAGGAATATTCGAGCTGTTCACCGTGACAAACGGTTTGCCTGCTCTCATGCTCGATTCATGAATCGCTTTCGCGATTAGTTCTTTTCCGGTACCGCTTTCGCCGGTGATCAAAACAGTCGAGCGCGCCGGAGCCACCTGCTCTACCAGTCGGAAAACATCCTGCATGATGTCCGAGCGGCCGACAATGGCGCCGCGATCTACGGCCCGGCTCATCGCCCGTCGCAGCGTGCGCCGCTCTTCTTCTTTGCGCCGGCGCTTAATTCCGGCCCCTACCGTTCCGGTGATTTGCTCGTTTTGAAATGGCTTTCTAATGCAGCCAAAGGCGCCGTGTTCCCACGCGGCAATTGCCGTATCGAACGTGGCGTAAGCGGTAATCATAACGACGACCGCATCTGAATCGATTTTCAAAAACTCTTCGAGTGCGCGCAGCCCCCCGATGCCAGGCATTGAGACATCCAGCAGCACGACGTCGTAAGCGCGCCGCCCGTAGGCTTCGAGTCCTTCCTCGCCCGTCTTGGCAAGATCGACGCGATAGCCTTCCGAGGAGAGCAGCGTCTCCAAAACCTCACGCATGATCTCTTCATCGTCGACGATGAGCACAGATCCTTTTTTAGCGATGCGTCTTTCCGTTTTTAGCGCCAAAGTTAGTGGCCCTCAGATTGAATCAGCCAGTTTAGGGGAGATCAGAACAAAAAAAAAGGCAAGCGCCTGTAAGAGATCAGAGGTCAGAGAACAGAGGTCAGAAGTCAGAAACAGAAGTCACAGTCGAACAAAACTCCTAGCTTCGAAAATCTGCGATCTCTGTTCTCTGACTTCTGAGCGTCTGACTTCTGACCTCTGTTTTTGCTTAGTCGCCCACCGACTGCAAACGGGCACGCGCGTGGGTCGTCGGCAATGTGATGCGGAATGTCGTGCCCCGCCCCGGCGTGCTTTCCACGCTGATGTGACCCGAGTGCTCCTGAACAATTCCGTAAGAGACGGCCAGCCCGAGACCAGTGCCGCGCCCGACTCCCTTGGTGGTGTAAAACGGGTCATAAATCTTGGCGACGTTTTCGGGCGCGATTCCCAATCCAGTATCGGACACTTCAACGATCAACGAATGATCTTCAGATGGGATCGTGACTATTCTAATTGAGCCGCCCACGGGAATAGCATCACGCGCGTTCAGTAACAGATTGGTGAACACCTGCTGAAGCTGGCCACTGTTGCCGACTATGCGCGGTGCTTCCGGATCGTAATCACGAATGATCTCGATTTGATTACCGCGCAGCTGCGGTTCAAGCAATTGCAGCGTATCGTCAAGCACGCGGCTAATGTCGACCTCACTGAATTCAGTGGCGCTGCCGGTGCGCGAAAAATTCAGCAGGTTGTTGACTATATTCGTAGCGCGTTCAGCCTGGCGCCGCACCTTCAGTAACAACGCATGTTTCGGATCCGTCTCATTCAGCATTCCCAGCAACATTTGCGTGTAAGACGACACGCCGGTTAGCGGCGTATTCACTTCGTGCGCGACGCCTGCAGCCAGCAGACCAATGGACGACAGTTTCTCGCGTTGTTGCAACTGTTCCTCAAGCCTGACACGAGACGTTACGTCTTCGAGCACTACCAGCGCGCCCGTCTGTTCCTGTGAATCCTGTAACGGCGCGATCGAAATATTTAGAACCAGCGTGCGTCCGGCAAAGGTGGCGGTGTGGATCTTGTAAATATTGCGCGTCTCGCGCAGCCGCCAGCGATCGTTGCCGAGCACCTGATGCAGCGTGTCGGTAAAGTCTTCGGAGAAGAGTTCTTCAACTCGCTTGCCGGTGGCTTCCGCCCGCGTCACCTCGAGGATTTCCTCCAACGCAGAGTTGAGGCGGGTAACGCGGCCTTCAAGATCTACCGCCAGTAATCCGACGTTGATCGATTCTATGATCGATTCATTAAACTCTTTCAACAGCTTCAATTCGCCGGCGCGCTCTTGTTGCTCCTGGTAAAGCAAACTGTTTTCGATTGCCACTGCCACGTAACCTGACACCGTCAGCAAAATGTCGACGTCTTCCGAAGACAGCAGCGCGCCATCGGCCGAGCGGCCCAAACCAATGACGGCGACCATGCGACCACGAACGACGCAGGGCACGTAGTAATGAAGCGCGCGGCGCACGAAACCAGTGGTCTCGGGAACCAGATCGAGATCATCGGTTCGCACCACCCCAGTTTCGGCCGAGCGAATGCGAATCATTTCGCGAAAGTCAGCGGGCACCACCATTTCGCCGGTAAGCCCGGCGGCACGAGCCACCCGGTAGCCGACCGGCGCATGTTTGTCTTCGATGAAAATCGCCACCCGCCCGACATTCATCACTTCCTGCAAACGACTAACGAGAGAATCGAGTAGCGGATCAAGCGCAGTGGTTGCGGACAGCGTGCGGCCAAAATCCAACAGGCTGTGCCGCATGTCATAACGCTCGCCATAAAACAAGCGGTCGATCTGTTCCTGAAGAAAGTTTTTGACGGGCGCGGCGAGCATTACAATCGCGGCCATCGCAACGATTGCCAGCACCACGCGTAAGGTAATTTCGCCCGAACTGGATGGTCCACTTTCGCCCAGCGCGTATAATCCGGCAAGGTAGACCACCGAACCTACCATCAGCGCAATAGCCAACGTGGTCAGCACGTAAACAAAAACACGACGAACAACGAGTTCGACGTCCATTAACCGGTAGCGAACAACGGAATAACCGAAGGCGAGCGGAATCAGAATCAAGGGGAAAACGGCCGTGTCGATCAACCAGGGATCAGTTTGTGCTCCCAGCAAAAATCCGATGCCATATAGCAAGGTAAATGGGGCCACTGCCAGCAAGGATCCCCAGACCACCCATTTCATCTGCTGGCGAATGACCGCAGTTTTCGCTTTGATCCACGTGCGAATCAAGAAGAACACGCTGGCCACCAACGCGGCTACAAAGTGGGCAAAGGTCAAACGATAAAAGAGAGCGACGAATGATTCGGAAAAGCCAGGAATGTTGCCGAGCGCGGGCAGCAATGGGGTGAGCACGCCGCGAAGAAACACAAAGCTCGCGAGAATCAGCAACAACGTAGCCGGCAAATACAACAACCCAGCACGCCAGCGCTTCGTATCAAAAAGCTGTTGCCGCTGCGGATAGACAAGACAGAAATGCAGAAACAGCGGGGCGAAAAGTATGAACGCCGCGTTCTTGAAGAATGCGACCGCCAGATCCAGATCGCGATAACTGCCAAGCGGCGTGTAGAAGTGAAAGACAAACGCAGCTAAGCACAACGTAGCAAAGTGTAACGAGAAAGGCGCGCGGCCGCCCTGCTTGAACAGCACAAAGAAGCCGACTAATAGGTAAACGATCCCAATGAGGTTGATGTAGAGATCGCGTGGCGTCCATTTGTGAATTGCATTGAGATTATCAAGATCGGCGTAATAGTAGCGGCTCTCTTCAGGATAAGAAGGGCGCTCGATTAAGTAATGAATGTCGCCGCCGACGCGGGAATGGTCCAGGTAAATCTGCACGTCTTTCGCATGCCCGACTTCCTCGTAGTGGTTGTCATCAAGGCTAACAGCAAGCAACCGGTCGCCCGGCATAATCTGGGCGCGCGCGCCCGACGAGTCCGCTTCAACTTTGTCTGCAACGATGCCCTGCCGGGTCTCATGCCAGGTTACGCCATCCCACGGAGGTGTCTCGTGGCGCAGGCGCTGCGCAAAGTTCAACACGGCCACCGTCACCAGCAGCGCGGAGGTCACGAAGACCAACCAGGTTCCAGTTGTAAAAACTGATCTTTTCACTGAATCAAATTGCCAACGGCGCTCCCTGCGCCCGGGATCCGGTTATGAAAACGCAAGGTTCGTTCCCCCGGTTCTTTTTCACTCTCTTTCGACGCCCAATAGGCACCAGAGCCATCGCCGTAGGGAAACTCCAGCATGCTTTCAGTTTGTTTAGAGGCGGCTATGCTGATTCGATAGCTCAAATACTGGATGTAATTTCAAACAATCCAAGTTTTTGGACTTTTCCGAGATTTTGGAGAACTTGATGGATGGGCAAATGGGCCAAACTTAACTGCGCCAAGAAACCAAGCGCGCAGGCTTTCTCTCTGTTCTACTAAAATCTCAGCGAGATTCCTCCGCGAACGGAACGCCGGCCCGTACTCAGTTGCGTAAGTACTTCTCCGTTGTCGGTTGCCGCCTGCACATCCAGTAGATTTCGCGCGTCCAAAACTGCTTCCGCACGAATCGGCAAGCCAAAGCTGGGAAGCTCCTGCGTTACCTGGATGCTGAGCGAAGGATCGTAAACTCCGAGGCGACCGGCGAAAGGATCGATTGCAAAGACTGTCGCATTCGGCGAGAAGCGCAGCACGGTGCGCACGTTAGTGCCGGTACCGAATCCAGCGCCAAGCTGGAACGCTGCCGTCTGGAAGAAAGAGTTTTCAAAGATGTCTTCGGGATGTGAAATGTCACCGGAAGCCAGTCGCTGACCGCGACCAAACGAGTAACCTGCTGACGCTGTCCAAACGCGGCTTAATCGTCTCGTATAAACCAAGCGCATGCCTCTCGCAGCGCCTTGCTGATTTGCCACATTAATAAAAGCTTCACCCGTAGCGCCGGAGAAAGCTGTCATCGGAGTGCTAAGCAACCCTATGCCGCGTCCCGATGTAGTATCGAAAAAGCCGGTGGCTTCAAGATTAGATTTGTTATCGATCACTCGCTCAACGCCGAATTCCAAACGATGACTTCGTTCTAATACGGCCTGGCCGTCTACAAAAGCGATCGGTCTCTTTGCGACGTCGGTAAAAGCAATCTGGCTATTCTCAAAAGCAGCGACGCTTTGCGTGCGAGCTTCGTCGCCACCTAATGCATAACCAGCGCGCAAACGCGTGCGAGCATTCGCATTAAATTGAACGCCAATACGCGGATTCAACGAACGCGCTCCACCGCCACCGAGGAACCGTGAATAATCGAGACCGAGAACAATGACAATGCCGTCGCGCACCACCCACTCATCGATGGCGCGCACCGAAAACTGGCCGAGCGTGTCGGTCTGATTAGGCTTTACCGACGCCCAGATTGGTTCGGCAAACTTGATTGCGCCCACACTCATGCCGAGACGATGTCGCTGTCCAGCGCGCAGATGTGTACTGACTTCAAAGCGTTCGGGTGCATTCGGACCAGCACCGACCTGTCCCGCAAACACGAGTTCGACGCCATTTTTTGGATTGGTCGCGAGCGCGAAATTTAGACCGGGATATGCCGCACCGTGTGAGCTGGCAAAATATGTCTCAAGCACGCCCTGCACGCTTTTGCGCGCGCCGGCATTCAAAACCTCATCATTCGGTTCGGTTATATCGTCGGTGGGAGATCCGGCCTTGGCAGGTTCCGCCGCCACGATGGCCTGAATGTCATCATCATCGCCTTCTTGCGCCTGGAAGATCGAGCGGTGTGTTTGCGCCGATCGCAGAGTCCATTTCACATCTTCGCGATCCCGGCGACGTTCAACCAAAGTCTTTCCTGAACCAATTGGTTCGAGATTAAAGCGGTAGATAAGCTCCTGCGATGCGCGTACCTCAACGGCAGAGAAAACAACTTCATTAAATCCTTTGGCAATCGCACGGATGCCATAGCGGCCGGGCAAGATGCGAGTCGCGAAGCGCCCGTTGATATCGCTGCGGGTCTGTTTGATAACTTTGGTGGTGCCGTCTCTTACTAAAGAGATTAGCGCGCCGGCGAGAGGATTGCCCTTATTGTCGACTACAGCGCCCGATACCGTCGCCATGCTTCCGATGCTCGCGTTTACGACAGCAGGTTGCGCGTAAAAGGCCACGAAAAAAACAACCAGAAGCAGTCCTGATATTTTTCTTTCAAATCTCATCGACACGAGCCCTCCTTACGTTTCGCCCGGGAAACGTTTGAAGTAATCGAGTGTGGCTGCGGTCTGCACAAAATAGGCAAGCGTCTCCGCATAAGTCACGCCTTCGTGTGTAGAACTACAGGGTAGTCTAGCCTCAAACCCGAGAAGGCAAACTGGTTCAGGCCAGGAGACTTACCAGAACCGTTGGATGGCCTTCATTTTCCGCCAACAATTCAACCGGTGTCAAGGAATCGGCCCAATTTCCGCGGGATTTGCGCTCACTTTGCCACCTGTTGTCGCCGTGCTAGGATGCGAAGCGACACTGAATTCGAGGCGGTTTTGGTTGACTCCATCGATGATTGACGACGTTCGCGCGACTAAACTTCCCAACGGCATCAAGGTCCTGACTGAGCATATGCCAGGCCTCAGATCCGTGACCGCCGGCATTTGGGTGCGACGCGG
The DNA here is from genome assembly GCA_040003675.1 of bacterium. Taxonomy (GTDB): domain Bacteria; phylum Acidobacteriota; class Blastocatellia; order Pyrinomonadales; family Pyrinomonadaceae; genus PSRF01. Next base: position 19,760 of record JBDUCC010000012.1, read on the forward strand.
CTCGCGCCACGAGACGCCGGAATTGAACGGCGTCTGCCATTTCATCGAACACGCAGTTTTCAAAGGAACAAAACGTCGCTCGGCTCGCGACATTGCCGTCGAATCAGATCGTCTTGGGGGACATTTCGACGCTTTTACTACGCATGAGATGACTGGTTTCGCACTAAAGGTTGCGGACACCAGCTTGCCCGCGGCTTTTAATCTGGTTGCCGACCTGCTTGCGAACCCTCGTTTTGACCAAAAAGACCTGGAACGCGAACAGAAGGTCATCCTCGAAGAGATGAAGATGGTCGAGGATACGCCGGATGAATTGCTGGGCGAACTCTTCAATGCCGTCTACTTCCCCAACCATCCGCTGGGACGGCCAATTGAAGGCACCCGGGAAACAGTTTCGTCGTTTAATCACCAAGCAATCGCGGCCTATCATGCGAGTGGTTTTTCGCCGTCGAACCTGGTGGTAGCGGCCGCAGGAAACGTTGAGCACGACCAGTTGGTCGAGCTGGTTAACAAATCTTTTCCCAGTACTAATGGCACAGGTTCTGTGCCGACAGAAGAAGTGCCGGTACCCGCGACTCCCATCCTGATTGAACAGAAAGAGCTCGAGCAGGCGCACCTGGTAATCGCTGCACCGTGGCCGAATGCGAAAAGCAGCGAACGGTATGCGGCGAGCCTGCTTGCGTCAGTTATGGGCGGTGGCACCTCCAGCCGGCTTTGGCAAAAGATTCGAGAGGAACGCGGCCTTGCCTATTCCGTCGGCGCGGGTGGTAACACATTTTCTGATGTTGGCGTGTTTACGATTTACGCAGGAACATCGCCGGAGCATCTTTATGAAGTGGTTGATTTATCGCTTGAAGAGATGCGACGGATTGTCGAAGGAGGTGTTTCGCCGGAGGAACTGAAGCTGGTGAAAGACCAGTCGCTGTCACTGTTGCTGTTGGGTCTGGAATCATCCAGCGCGCGCGCCGGCGGGCTGGCGCGGCAGGAGATAATCCACGGGCGTCGAATCTCACCTGCCGAAGTGATTGAAAAGATCGAGGCGGTAACTCCTGACGATTTGCAGCGCGTCGCGCGAAGCTTCTTTAAGAGCGAGTCGCTGTCGCTCGGAGCGCTGGGAAATTTGAACGGCTTTAACGTCGACCGCTCGCGACTGAAGATCTGAGGTCAGAAGTCGGAGGTCAGAGATCGGTGTTCAGATTCGTTGATGGAAAACTCTGACCTCTGACCTCTGACCTCTGACTTCCGACTTCTGGCTCTTCATGATAAAGTTTTCCTTCACCTTAGTTGTCAGTCCTGGATTTAATTCCTTAACATGAAACTTACCGTTCTTGGCAGCGGCTCAACGGGGAATGCGGTTCTGATCGTTGCCGGCGATACACGTGTTCTCGTCGACGCCGGAATGAGCGCGAAAGAAATTGCTCGCCGCCTGGCCCTCGTCGGCGAAGACGTGCAGAAACTCGACGCGGTGTTAGTCACTCACGAGCACGGCGATCATGCCGGCGGCCTCCGCGTCCTGTTGCGAACGATTGATTGCCCGGTCTACATCTCTGCGAAAACTCACGACGCTTACGTTGGCGAACGCTTTAATGTCAGCAACGACGAGCCGCAAAAACGTGCCAAGGCGCTGGGCGATCGGGTTGAGCAGATTGAGTCCAGCAAAGATTTTCGTATCGGGGAGATCGACTTTCACCCTTTCACTATTCCGCACGACGCGGTCGATAACTTCGGTTTTACGGCCACTCACCAGGGTGTGAAGATCGCCACGCTAATGGATTTCGGTCATATCACCACGCTCGTCAGTGAGCGTCTGCGCGGTTGCGCCGCCGTGGTTATCGAGTCAAATCATAGCCGCGACATGCTAAAGGCCTGCGACGCTTATCCCTGGGAACTGAAGCAGCGAATACTGTCGCGGTTGGGCCATCTCTCAAACGAAGATGTTGCCGAGTGGATCCAGGATGGCTTTGATGGCGTGGCCAAATTCATCGTGCTGGCACATCTTTCACAACGCGCCAACAATCCATATCTCGCAAAGATCTCGGCAGAAGTTGCTTTACAGGAACGCTTTCCGCTCTTTCACGCCGATACTCAGATTAGTCTTTCGTTTCCGAAAGAGCCGACGCCCTGGATCGAAGTGTGAGAGAAGGATGAAGGAGGAAGGCGGAGGGATGAAGACCGCTGTTTCCGGGCGCCAGAACGTTTGTGTTGAGGGTTTCCAATACTCGTTCATCGTCGTCGTTTCTCTTTTGAGCTTTGCTTGCGGCTTGCAAACCGAGCGACGTGGGCTTCCGGCTGAGGTGGAAGCTGCCGTCGGTACCGTAAGCGATGATATTGCGGCAGAGCGTTACGAAAAGATCTACAACGAAGGCTCGGAACTCTGGCGTCAAGATGCGACGCTTGAAGAGTCCACAGCGAGCTTGAAAACTTTGCGGAGCAAGCTCGGCCCCGTTGAAAACCGAAACCTTCTGTCGGCAACGGAACAACAAAATTCCGGTGGTCCATTAAAGGGCCGCGCTTACATTGTCGGTTATCGAACCAAATTTCAGAATGGTGAGGGCATGGAAACTTTCACTTTCGTCGAACGCAACGGCCATTGGTTGCTGGCGCGGTATTTTGTGAATTCGACAGCATTAAAATAGTTTCGAGTTCCGGGTTTCGAGTTTCGGGTTCGCGATTAATTGAGGAAATCTCAAGTCACGGTAAAGCGGATCGAAACTCGAAACTCGAAACTCGAAACTAACAAGAGATGATAGATCGCTACACACTACCGGAAATGGGCGCGCTCTGGAGCGAGCAGAGTAAATTCCAGAAGTGGCTGGATGTCGAGATTGCTGTCTGCGAAGTGCACGCAGAAATGGGAACCATCCCGCGCGATGCCGTCGAGCAGATTAAGTCGCGCGCAAGTTTTTCGGTCGAGCGCATAAACGAAATTGAAAAAACCACAAATCACGACGTCATTGCCTTCACCACCAATCTCGCCGAAAACATAGGCAACGCTGCACGCTTTGTTCACTATGGTCTGACTTCTTCCGACGTTGTCGATACCGCCAACGCACTTTTGTTGCGCGATGCCTGCGACCTGCTACTCAAGAAAATTGAATCTTTTCTGGAGGTACTCAAACGGCGCGCCTTTGAATTCAAGCAGACGCCGCAGATTGGCCGTACGCATGGCATTCACGCCGAACCGACGTCGTTTGGGCTGACGTTTGCCCTTTGGTATGAGGAGATGCGCCGCAATCGCGAACGCCTGCGGCGGGCGCGTTCCACCGTGGCGTATGGAAAGATCAGTGGCGCGGTCGGAGCCTTCGCTCTGCTCGATCCCCAGGTTGAAGAAAAAGTTTGCGCGCGTCTCGGACTGAAACCCGCCCCAGTCTCAACCCAGATCATTCAGCGGGATCGCTACGCGGAATACTTGACCACCCTGGCGATCATTGCTTCATCGCTCGATAAGTTTGCACTGAACATTCGTCATTGGCAGCGCACCGAGGTAGGCGAAGCGCAGGAAAAGTTTACTGCTGGGCAAAAAGGTTCGAGCGCAATGCCGCACAAGCGCAATCCGATTATTTCCGAACGCATCTGTGGTATGGCGCGCATTGTCAGGGCCAACAGCCTAGTGGGTTTGGAAAACGTGGCGCTCTGGCACGAGCGCGACATCTCACATTCATCTGCCGAGCGCGTGGTGCTGCCGGATTCAAGCATCGCGCTCGACTACATGCTTCACAAGGCGACGTCGTTGGTTGATGGCCTGGTGGTCCACTCGAAACGGATGCTTGAAAATATTCAGGCAACGCGCGGGCTGGTGTTTAGTGGGCAACTTCTGCTGGCGCTGACACAAAAAGGCGTCGCCCGCGAGACTGCTTACGAGTGGGTGCAGCGAAACGCAATGAAGGTCTGGGATGAGAACAAAAACTTTCGCGAGCTATTGGGCAGTGATGCAGATATTTCGGGAAAGCTTACAGCAAGCGAACTTGATGGAGCGTTCAACCTCGATACTTATCTGAGAAATATCGATAGGATCTTTGATAGAGTTTTTGGAGGAAAATAACGCGAAGGCGGTTTGGTGTCCAAGGTTTTCCCCTCCCTTTGGGAGGGGTTAGGGGAGGGTGCGAAGCTTGACGCGTACAAGCCCTCTCCCCAACCCTCTCCCGAAGGGAGAGGGAGAAAAGCGACAAACAAAAAGTTTATCGGACACTTGCCCTCTACTTGTCCACAATCTTCTCTGCCATATTCCCGATGATGGGCAATTTGAATTTTTGGCCCTGGTAGGCTTTGACGGCGGCGAAAATCAAGCCCACTAAACCGACCATAGCAATGAGCCAGAAGACCAGCCAGATCAGCCAGACAAGCATTTGTATTAAGGTGCCGATGCCGCCACCAACCATCGCTCCACCAATTCCGAAAACAAAAGTCAGGACCACGGCCACGACCACCAGCACCATCATGATGACAGAATTCGCAATACCAAAGAGAATTGACTGCATGGCGTGAAAGCGCACGAACTTGTTTTCTTTCTCGATGAAAAAGAAAATCAGTCCCACAATCCAAATATACGAAATGGCAGCCGCTACTTTTGGATCCAAGCCAGAGCCGGTTTGCGAAGTGCCTGGCGATGGGTTAGACGGGGGCACGCCGGGCGCGTTGCCGTAGTTCTGCTGTCCTGGGGGCGGGTTTTGCATATCGAGTTCTCCTGAATTGAAATTTGGTATGAATTAAGTCGCGCGGAATATATGCTATCCACTACACATGAAGCAATGTTATGTCTTAGTATGAACAGGAAATTCGCGGCACAGTCACAAGCAATATGAAAGCAAAAGTCTACGTCAGTCTGAAACCGGGCATATTGGATCCGCAGGGTAAAGCGATTCAGCATTCAGTCGAGCTGTTGGGATTTGGCGGCATCGCCGACGTGCGTCAGGGTAAGTATTTTGAGATTGCACTGGACGACGCAAACGAGCAGCAGGCGCGCGAGTCCGTGGCCCGGATGGCGCGCGAGGTTCTTTCCAATCCCATCATCGAAGACTATCGCGTGGAGATCGAGGCGTGAAATTCGGCATCATAGTTTTCCCTGGCTCCAATTGTGATCACGACGCGTATCACGTGATTTCTAAACAGGTGGGCCAGCCGGTCGACTTCATCTGGCATCGCGACACAAATCTAAGTTCCTACGACGCAGTGATTATTCCCGGCGGTTTTTCCTATGGCGACTATCTGCGCGCCGGCGCGCTGGCGCGGTTCTCGCCGGTGATGGAGTCGGTAAAGAACTTTGCCGCATCCGGAAGGTTTGTGCTGGGCATCTGCAATGGCTTTCAAATTCTTTGCGAAGCGGGACTGTTGCCGGGAGCTTTGATCCGGAACCGCGATCTCCACTTCATTTGTGAACATATTTACGTGCGCGTGGAAACTTCCGATACGCCGTTTACCAACGAGATGCCGAAGGGCTCAGTGCGGCGCATCCCGATCGCGCATGCTGAAGGAAACTACGTCTGCGACGATCAAACTCTTGACGAGCTACGCCGTGAAGATCGCATCGTAGTTCGTTACTGTGATCAGCATGGCAACGTTACAGCGACCGCCAATCCTAACGGCTCGCGCGACAACATCGCCGGTATCTGCAACGCCGGTCGCAACGTGCTGGGCCTGATGCCGCATCCCGAGCGTGCCTGTGAGGACTTGCTGGGCTCGGTTGATGGGCGCGATATCTTTCGTTCGCTTGCTGCCACCCTGGCGCTCGCAGCTTAGTGGCACACACTTTATAGTCTGTGGCTGCTGAAAGTGGCATAGACTTTATTCTGTGGCTGCTGAGAACGACACAGACTAAAAAGTCTGTGTCACTCTGCTTACTAAAGACGCATGGAGCAACTCAATATGAGAAAACATCCAGCCTGGTTTGCCGTCGGTCTTTTGATCTTTGCCGTGCTCGCCTGCAATTTAGGCAAAAACAAAAACACCAACATCAGCACCAGCAACAACAACAATGCGAATGCCGACGATATCCAAGTCGAATCGGGATCGGTCATCAAAGACATTTACATGGCTAAAGACGATGGTGGGAAGCCCGGGACTCGCACCAACAAGTTTCAGCCTGGCGATCGAACTATTCACTGCGTGGTGACTTTGAACGAAGCCAAGGCGGGAACGGACATGAAGTTTTCCTGGTGGATCGTCGATGCTGATGGAACACAAAATCAAAAGATAAAAGACATCGACTACGTTACCAAGACGCTGGAAAACGTCATTCGTGGTCACTTGAGTCTGCCGCAGGATTGGCCGACCGGGAAATACAAGGTCCAGATCTACGTCAACGGCAATCTCGATAAGACAGTACCCTATACGGTCCAGTGATTTGCACGTTCAAATAGACAGACATCTGCCGGTCGTCTTAACCGGTATTTGAACCACAACAATTATCTTTCAAAACTAAAATGAAACGCGCGCTTCCTTTTTTGATTATTGGAATTGTGCTGGTCATCGCGGTGATGGCAGCCTTTTACCTGAAACGTTCAACAGGTGCGCCCGTCGCGCTGTCGCCTACCCCAGCATCACCGACGGCAAGCAACCGAACTACTCCGGGCAGCGAACCTGCTGCTGCTGCAACTGGCGCCACGCCACCGCACGTTCATGGACCGGCGGACGCGCCTGTCACGCTGGAAGAGTTTGGCGACTTTGAGTGTCCGCCGTGCGGCATGCTTCATCCGGTCCTGCAAACTATGGAAAAGGAATTCGGCGG
>JBDUCC010000145.1:0-8059 GCA_040003675.1 bacterium
CAGCACAATAATTTTTTCTTTCGTCGTGCTGGGCTTTCCTGCCATCGATGGGAACAAGAGCAGAAAGACTCCGCCTACTGCTATGAGCGGGCCAAACGCCGCCATCTTCATTGAGTATTTGCCGTCTCTTTGCAATTGATGCCAGTTGATATGGACCAGTACACTACCAACAATAATCAGAACCAGGCCAAAAATGCGCGCTTTGATATTCTGCATAATATCTCGATTCAACTATAGCGAAATTAATCCGGCGAATAATAACCCCGAGCGTTGGTAAAGCATCTATCTGCGGCTAATATTCCTCTGCATGGTGGATGTTAAGACCTATCTGGAACGCATTAATTATAGCGGGCCGGTTGCGCCGGCTGCCGCCACCTTGCGCGCCTTGCAAGTTGCGCATCTATTAACTGTTCCTTTTGAAAATCTAAGCATCCACGCCGGACAAGCGATCTTGCTTGATGACGATGCCTTGTTCACCAAGATTGTTATCCACCGGCGCGGCGGTTTCTGTTACGAAGCCAACGGTTTATTTGCCGCGTTGTTGCGAGCGCTTGGCTTCGACGTTGCTATGCTCTCTGCCGAAGTTGCTAATGCGGCAGGCGAGTTTGGGCCTGCCTTCGATCACATGGCGCTTATGGTTCAGCTGGAACAGCGTTGGCTCGTTGATGTCGGATTTGGTGACTCGTTTCTCGAACCGCTGCTGCTTGACGAACAGGGCGAGCAGCGACAGGGAAACCGCGCGTACAAGATTATTCAAGAAGACAAACACCGGATCCTGATGCGACGCGATGACGGTGAAGAGTGGCAAGCGCAGTATCGGTTCACTCTCCAGCCACATGCGTACCCTGACTATGCGGAGATGTGCCGCTATCACCAGACTTCCCCCGAATCTCACTTCACCCGTGGGCGCATCTGCTCGCGAGCGACGGAGGACGGACGCGTTACTCTTAGCGACATGCGTTTCATTTCGACATCCAAAGGCGGCAGCTCAGACGTTCGCCATGAACAAATATTAACAAGTGAAAAGGAATACGCGGCAGTACTTCGCGAACACTTTGGCGTTGTTATCTGAAGACACGTGTTTACTCCTGCCCCATGGAAACCTATTTTCCCACTGTCTTCCGTTGTGCAGCTCGCTTTGCCGCCTGATGTGCGGCGGTGGCAGGGAGCCTGTAACCTTCCTGGCGAAGTGTCTTGGCCGCTTCGAGAATTGCTCGAAAGCGTATCAGCCCTATTGGAAAACTACCGGAACTGGCTATCGTCTGCGGATGGTCCATAAATGGCCGGCACCTTCGCACCCAGCAAACGCAGATATACGGTCATCTGACCGCGGTGATGCGCCCAATGGTTGAAAGTGTCCTGAATCATCTGATGACGCGGCGCTTCCATAACGACTTGTCCCCGAGCCAGCAATCGCCAGTTAGTCATCAAGTGTTCGTCGGTCGTCTGCTTGAACGCCGAACGGGTGGTAGCGGCGGACTTATCGAGTGCCTCAATCAGCTGGGCGCTCGTATCCATCCGTTTGTGTTCCATCTTTGACTCGCCCGGCGCCGGCGCGACGTCCAATTCAGCTTCCGTGATCTGCATTCCAATCCAGCTGGGAATCGTCGCCACCATGTTCGCCAGATAGCCGAGAATCATAGACTTCTCATGGGGCTTCCAGTCGTACTTGCCCTCGGGCATCTGCTCCAAAGCGCTGCGTGAACGCTCCACCTCGCGGTCCAGTTCCGCCAGTAAGAATTCTGTTAGTTTCATGGAAAGCATAGTAAAACGTGAATCGTAAATCGTAAACAGGAGCAGGCGGAAATGCCGCAAATCGTGAATCGTAAATCGTGAAATAGAAAGAAGGCGACGGATGAAGGCGGGCAGTGACGGGCAAACAATTTGTGCGTTAGGATCTCTATGATGTTTACACAAGCAATCGTGCGGCCACCGGCGCCAAATTTTTCTCAAGGTCTAACTACTGTCGGACTCGGCGCTCCCGATTATGAAAGTGCGCTAGGACAGCATGAAGACTACTGTGCGGCGTTGGCACAGGCGGGATTGATGGTAACTGAGCTGGCGCCTGATCCAGCGTATCCCGATTCAACCTTCGTTGAAGACACAGCCATACTGACTAATCGTTGCGCCGTTATCACCCGGCCCGGGGCGCACAGTCGACGCGGTGAGATCAAAAGCATGAGACTCGCGCTCGGAGATTTCTTTCCCAATCTTGTTTCCATTGAATCGCCTGGAACTGTAGACGGCGGCGACGTTTGTGAAGCAGGCGATCATTTCTTCATCGGCCTTTCCGAACGAACAAACGAAGCGGGCGCGCAACCGTTGTCCGATTTACTCACGTCTTCCGGTTACACCTGTAGCTTTGTGGATATTCGAAGCACAGAAGGTTTACTGCACTTGAAAAGCGGGCTGGCACACCTGGGCGGAAGCCGTTTGGTGGTAACTGAAGCGCTGGCAGGTCGCGCAGAGTTCGCTGGTTTCGATCTGGTTAAAGTCGATTCCGCGGAGTCGTATGCAGCCAATTGCGTCAGAGTCAACAACCACGTGTTGGTGGCTGCCGGCTATCCAGCGTTTGCCGGAAAACTGCGAGAGCTGGGTTATCAAACGATCGAGCTTGATGTGACTGAGTTTCAAAAAATGGATGGTGGTCTCAGCTGTTTGTCGCTACGCTTTTAATGCACACAGATTTTTTCTCTGTGCAACCTTGTGTTCTCTCTGTCTCTGTCGTGAATAATTCTTCGTTAACACTCACCACAGAGGCACAGAGTACTCAGAGGACGCACAGAGAGCGCGCGGCAACACTACTGCCAGCCCCTAAGCGAATCTGTAGCTCGCGCTGGTGTATGATGTTGTAGTACTACTACTGTAATCTCATAGAACAACGAGTAGCAGATTCGGTAATAGCAGTGACCTGTCTCCACGCGACGACGTGAAATGCTGATCCAGCAGAACATCGCCCAATCCCTCCATTCGCCAATTGTGTTGCTAGCGCTGGGCGCGATCGCGTCCGCACTGCTCTACGTGCTGTGGCGCGAGGTGCGAAAGATTCCAGCCAAGCTGTTCACCCTGATGGCCACCGCGTTTGTGGACATGCTCGGGCTGTTGATGATCATTCCGCTGCTGCCTTTTTATGTGAAGAGTCTGGGCGGGTCAGGCGTCAATGTGCTGGGGATGCATTTTGGCATCGGCCTCATCATCGGTTTTATCGTATCCGCATTCACTGTTGCACAACTTTTGAGCGCGCCAATGTGGGGCCGCTTTTCGGATCGCGTAGGACGGCGACCTACACTGCTGATTGCGTTAGGCGCAGCCGGGATTGCCTATCTGATTTTTGGCTTTGCCCACTCGTTGCTGTTGTTGTTTCTCTCGCGGGTCGTGCAGGGAGCAGGCGGCGGCACCGTCGGTGTGATCCAGGCCTACGTTGCCGACTCGACCGATCCTAAGGATCGCGCGCGCGCACTTGGGTGGCTTTCGGCTACCACCAACCTGGGAGTGGCGTTGGGGCCGGTGCTCGGCTCTTTTGCGCTTGCTTTGGGGAAACGCGACTTAATGCCCGGACCGGGCACGTTGCAAATGGGCCATGCGGCGCCCGGTATCATGGCAGCAGCGCTGTGTCTGCTGAATATGATCTTCGTCGCGCGCTATCTAAAAGAGTCGCGTGATTTCACTGAGGAGCCGCAGGCTGGTGAAATAATGCAAACTTCGCGTCAGGCAATCTGGCGTGTCGTGTCTCATGCGAGCGAACCGTCGTCGCGACTTATCTGGATCTACGCAATAGCGATCGGCGCTTTTCAAGGGAGCTTTTCAGTGCTGGCGCTTTTTTTGAACGCGCGCTTTCAAGTTACGGAACAGACCATCGGTTACTTTTTTATGTACGTCGGTTCCATCTCGGTCTTCGCGCGCGTGTTGCTCCTGGGACGAGCAGTCGATTGGTTGGGCGAGGCAAATCTCTCACGCCTCGGCCTGGTGTTGCTGGCGGCGGGCGTGGTGGGCATGCCGCTATCGCGAAACCTGGGAATGCTGGCAATCGCGGTGGCGTTGATTCCTCTGGGAACGGCTTTTACCTTCCCTTGTGTCACTGCACTTCTGTCGCGTGTCATTAGTCAGAGAGAGCGCGGGCTTTATATGGGATTGCAACAGACGTATGGCGGCATCTCACGCATCATTGCGCCGTTATTTTTTGGCTGGGCCTTTGATTCGCTGGGCGTCTCATCGCCTTATTTCTTCTCAGCCGCGTTCATCATAGCCACTATTTTCCTTGGCTTCGGACTGGATCAATATGCAAGGCCGGCTCGAGCCGCCGAGCGCAAAGCCGCAGCCGAAACTCAAAAGCAGGAAGCGTAGTAAAGCAAACTGTTAGTTTGCGTTGGTCGCAGGCCCATCAAATTGAGTAGTAACGAACCCCCGCGAACTAACAGTTTGCTTTACAGTCGGAAAACTAAAATGAATAGACTAATCTGCCAGTTAGCCTTTGCGTTCTTGCTGATTGCTTTTGTTTATGTTTGCGCGAGCGCGCAGACGCTCTCGCCCGAGGAACAAAAGATGGCGAGCTTCATCGATGCGCATCAAGCAGAAGAGATTGCCTTGCTGGAAAAAGTCGTCAACCTGGAAAGCCCAACCGAGAACGTCGCCGGCGTTAAACGGGTTGGCCGAGTCTTTATGAGCGAACTCCAGGCGTTGGGCTTGACCGCAAAGTGGATCGAGATGCCGGCTGAAATGAAGCGGGCGGGCCATTTGCTGGCGCAAACTTCAGGTACAAAAGGGAAGCGCCTGCTACTGTTGGGCCATATTGATACCGTGTTGAGTGGGGAAAAGTTTAGACGCGAAGGCAACCGGGCGTTTGGCACAGGCACGGCTGACATGAAAGCCGGCGCTGTCGTGCTGCTTTATGCGTTGAAAGCACTTGAGGCCGCAGGCGCGTTAAAGGACACGCGCATCATTGTTATGTTGACAGGTGATGAGGAGACTGCCGGCCGGCCACTGGAAATCAGCCGGGGCGACATGGTGGAAGCAGCAAAGCGTTCAGACCTGGCGTTGAGTTTTGAAGCGGCCGCTGGCACTCGCGCTACGGTCGGACGACGCGGCTCGAGTAGTTGGACCCTTGAGGTAACTGGCCAAACCGGCCATTCGGCGGGCATCTTTCGTAACGACGCCGGCGCCGGGGCGATATTCGAAGCAGCGCGCATCCTCGATCAGTTTTACGAAAGACTTCACGAGGAAAAGTATTTAACCTTTAACCCGAGCGTAATTGTAGGGGGCACTCAGGCCGCGCTTACAGTTACCGATGGAACGGCGAGTGGCAAAACAAATGTCATTCCGGCAAAAGTGATCGTGACCGGCGATTTGCGTTTCATTAGTGAAGAGCAAAAGGAAGCGGCGCGCGCGAAGATGCGCGATATCGTGGCCCGTAGCCTTCCTCGCACCAGCGCGAAGATTACTTTCGAAGATGGCTATCCCGCGATGACGCCGAGTGAAGGAAATAATCAGCTACTAAAACAACTGGATCAAGTGAGCCAGGACTTGGGAGCAGGGAAAGTGGAAGCACTCGACCCGGGCGAGCGTGGCGCCGGGGACATCGCTTTTGTTTCGCACTTAATTCCCGGACTGGATGGCATTGGGGCCGGTGGCGGTGGCGCGCACGCGCCGGGTGAGTTTGTCGAATTGGATTCTCTGCCGCTGCTGACGAAACGAGCGGCGTTATTGCTCTATCGGCTGACTCGATAAAGAATTCGTAAATCGTGGCTTGCGTTTAGAGTGCTCGATGCGGAACCGCGAGCGGTAGCAACATGAGAACGCTTCGCGTGAGCAGTGTTACCCAATACTATGAGCTGGTTGTATTAACTAGCGAGCTCGCAAACGAGTACTTCTAGTTGCAGTTGCGCGCCTTTGACGCCGCTACCACCCAGCGAAGTCTTAATAGCAAGATCCGCGTCGGCGATCAGCTTGATGTCGCGCGCGATAGCGTTGGCGTCGCGCCGTTGCAGGGTATTAAAGAAGGCATCTTTCTTTTCGTACGATCCATAAACCAGGCGGCCCGCCTCGTCTCTCCTGCCTTGCTTCATCAACTCTTTAGCCAATGCCAACCGGTGATAGTTGCTGGCAATTAAGCCGATGAGCATCACGGGAGCCGCATTGTCTTCAAGTAAATGATGCAGCGTCATCAGCGCGGCCCGGCGATCACCCGCAATCAACTGGTCCCCGAGTGCAAAATTTGAGAGCTCACGCGAATGCCCGATCAGATCGTCGACCATTTGCATCGGGATGGTGCGCGTCTCGATGGCGGCGGCTGCCAGTTTTTCCAGTTCCGAATTGAGTGTCCTCAGATCCGTTCCGGCCAAACGAATGATCTCGCTGAGCACGCGATCGTCTGCCGCGGTCTTCAACTCTTTCAAACGCGTTCGGGCCCACGCTTTTGCTTCGGAGTCTTTTACTGCGGAGAAGTCCACTAAGTTGCAGGCGCTCAGCAGTGTCTTGGTTAACTTCTTGCGCTTATCCAGATCGTCTGCAATGAAAATCAGCACAGTCGACGGCGAAGGCGTATTCAAATAACGAATAATGACTTCTTCATCTGCTTCGCGTAGTTTGCCAAAGTCGCGAATGCGTACCACGACACGCTCGGACATCATCGGCAGTTGCTCAGCCACCGCGATGGCCGCGCTCGCGCTTTCAGAAAGTAGACTGAAAGATGATTCGTTAAACTCGCGCAACAGAGTGCCGGCCAGGGCGACATCGGTAATCGCGCGGGCCGCCGCATCGCGCAGGTAGGTTTCGCAGCCGACTAACAGGTAGAGCGGCGCAACTCGTCCGGCTTTGAGCGAGGCGTCGAGTTGCGGGCGTGTGAGTGAAGTCATTTCTTGATCTGAACGGCGTTGGTCAGCGTTGAGACGATGCTTTCAGCAAAGTTACGGGCCATGCGTTGGACGGCCGGGTCTTCTTCGTTGAAGAAACTGCGCGGGTCGTTGGCAAATTCGTATTCGCCGCGAAAGACAAAGTTTTGATTATCGTACAGCACGCGGTTTTCCGTTTGGTCGCGCACCGTGACTGCCACCCCAATGGTTACCTCAAAGATGCGCGCGCGTCCTCTATCGTCAAGCAGCACACCACTGTAACTGAAACTCTTGATTAACCCTTCGATGACCGCGTCGGCGCCTTCGCGCTCACCCTGCACACGCAGGCCACGGCCGCGGTGTATCAGTTCGTTAACCACCGCATCGGTAAAGCGCGACGCGAGCTTATAACGCAACGCCTGCGGCCCCATCTGAAACGCGGGCACCGCAACCGTCTTAATGCGTGCGGGCAACTGATTCTTCGTCACCGGCTTGTAGCATTCAGCAAAACCGGAAACAAAGAGTAGCGCAACAAACAAAATTGAAAGACGAAGAAATTTTGGCATTTGGTTTAGTCTAAATTCTGAACAGCCACCAAGATCGATAAGCAGTTGATGTCTGATTCTCTCGCAGTCGTTATGATTGAGGCAAGGATGCACGACGGCTAGCAGCTAATACTGGGACCGTGGGCGTCCCGCCCGCAATCAGCGCGTAGCGCGAACAACTCGACCATTCAACGGTTTCTGGTAACGCAGCTACGGCGGGCGGGACGCCCGCGGTCCCAGTGGACAACTTTCTAGAACTTTGAGACGTACCTTGAATTCCTCGATCTATCGACGAATCGCATCGGCGACGCGAACTGTTTCCACCGCCGCTTTCACATCATGAACGCGGACGATGTGCGCGCCTCTCAAGATGGCCGCGGTAATGGTGGCAAGCGAAGCGTGTAGAAGCTCGTTTGCCGGCGCAGGATTGCCGTCCTCATCGGTCAGGATGCGGCCAAGAAAAGATTTCCTTGAGGTTCCAATCAAGAGAGGGAAGTCCGGGAAGGCATTAATAAGCTGGTCCAGCTTCGCGATTAGTGCGATGTTCTGTTCCTGGCTTTTGCCAAAGCCAATGCCCGGGTCGATAACGATTGATGCTCGCTTCACGCCACGCCGTTCCGCCATCGCAACGCTGCTGCGCAAACTTTTAGTAACCTCGTGAAAGATATCTGCGACCGGCGGCAGCTT
>JBDUCC010000013.1:0-26366 GCA_040003675.1 bacterium
CGAAAGCATCGGCAAGTCGCTCATGCTGTCGGTGTAGGCGTACGAGTCGCTGAGGCTGATGCCTTCGCGCTCAGCAAAAACCCTGATCCAGGAAGCCTTGGTGGCCGCCGCCATCACTGGCGGCAAAAGACGGCCTGTGGCAACCCCGTTGACGAATTCCAAACGGTTCGCAACGTAGTCGACAATTCCCAGATGTTCCATCAAGGGTTTGACAGAAACATCCAGGGCGCCTGTCACTACGACCTGGCGCAACCCGTTACGACGCGACTTTTCCAACAACTCATAGGTTCCAGGAAACACCGCCGGTTTGAGCACGGAAAGAAATAGATCGTCGGCAAGGTAGCGCAAGCGATCTTCCTTCACGCCTTTGTAACGCTTGAAGTAGAGATCGTTGAAAACCTTGCGGCTGTATTGATCGGTTATCGCAAAGACTGGCAGGCTAAGCAGAGTTGAGGCGCTTTTCTTGAAACTACGAAAAAGTCCCGGCTCGTTCCGGGCATAGAAGGCCAGCGTGTGGACCAGGTTCGTACTGACCAGAGTGCCTTCCAGATCGTAAAAAGCCGCCGCTGCCAAGACTGCCTCCCTAAACTCTTGTGTCAGGGCCCGGGCAATTCATCGGGTCCACCGAAGCCGTTTGATAATGAAGGGCTGCCACTATAACCTAAACCCGTGTTTTCCAGGTAATCACCAAATTATGTGTATAGGATAGCTAGACAATGGGAGGTTGCGAATGAAGAATTTTGCGAAAATGGGCGGAAAACGTGACCGGCACCTAAGTGCCTTGGCGTTCGTTTTGCTTTTAGTCGCGACCTCTGCGTGCCAGCGACGCTCAGTCCAACCGAGCGAGGAAGTGGCCGCCGGGCCGGAAAAAAGTACGAGTGAAAGAATAGCGGAAGCCGACGCACTGTATCGCCAGCGCAAAGATCTCTCGAACGTCAGGAGAGGAATTATCGCGTTGCGCCAGGCCCGGATTCGTGACCCGGGGAACTACGAAGCGGCGTGGAAGCTTACGAAATTCGATTACTACCTTGGCTCGCATGCTAAGGAAGACGCGGAACGGGAGGCAGCGTTCCGCGATGGTATCGAGGCTGGTAAAACCGCGGTGCAGCTTCAGGATAACAAAGCCGATGGGCACTTTTGGTTGGGGGCAAACTACGGCGGCAGCGCGGCGATGAGCGTGCTGGCAAGCTTGTCCAGCTTTCAGGACATTCGCACGCAAATGCAAAAAGTTCTAGATCTGGACGATAGCTACGAGGGTGGCAGCGCTTATCTGGCCATGGGGGAACTTCACCTGAAGGCGCCGAAGGTTCTGGGCGGGGACAGCAAGAAGGCAGTTGAATATCTTGAAAAGGGTTTGCGTGTGGGGAGCAATAATGCTTTGTTGCGGCTGCGGTTGGCGGAGGGTTATCACGCCCTCGGTCGTGATCAAGATGCGCGAAAGCAAATTGATTTCATTCTTAAGATGACCCCCGATGCCGATTATGCTCCGGAGTACGAAGATGCCGTGGCCGGAGCTAAGGTGCTTGAGAAGAGAATTCAATCATAAGTGGCATAGGCTTTAGTCTGTGGCTTGGTAAAGTCCACAGACTGAAGTTCATGCCACTATCCTGTTGGTCGTCCTTTGCGCGCTCGGTGGATTGAATAAGAAACAACCTACTGGCTCTTAGCGCTGACTCGTTTCAACTCTTCCAGCGTTCGTTTGTGCTGCTCCAGCTTTTGACCTGCCTCGCCAAGTTTTCCCTGTGAAGTGAGCCGCTGATATTCTTCGAACTCCTGAACCGCTTTGTTGATCAGTTGCTGAACATTTTCGGCCGGTGCAGGTGAAGAGCCGGGCTTCGCTGGGGCTTCTCCACCTTTTTCCTGGGGCTCGCCGGGCTTCTGCTCCACTTGTGGCTTAGTCTCGCCAAAGAGATTTGTCATCGCCTCATCGAACGTTTGCCCGTAGCCCAGACGATCCTGAATTGCCAATACCACCAGTCGCAATTCGGGCATAGGGCTGCTTTCTGCCTTCAGATATACCGGCTCGACGTAGAGCAACGAACGACCGATAGGAATGACGAGCAAATGGCCGCGCAGCACATGCGAGCCCTGTTGGTTCCAAAGGGTGAACTGCGATGAGAGCTGGGCATTCTGATCGATGCGCGCTTCGATTTGCAGTGGGCCATCGATCAGCCGCGACTTCGGGAAGTTGTAAATCAAAAGTTTTCCATAGTTCTCGCCGTCGCAGCGCCCGGCCATCCAACCGATCATGTTGTTGCGGCTTGCCGGCGTGAAGGGAAGTATCAACACAAACTCGTTGCCGATCTTTTCACCGGGCAGTTGCATTAACACGAAATATGGATCGATAGGCTGGACTTGCTTTCGGTTTTGCGCGTCAAGGGAAATTTGCTGTGCCACATTCCAAACATCCTCCCGCTGAAAAAATACCTTGGGACTTTGGGTGTGATAAAGCCCGTAAATCTCGCCCTGCGCCCGAATCAAAGTCTCCGGGTAGCGGACGTGCGCGCGCAGGTCGGCAGGCATTTGGCCGGCGTCCTCAAACAATGCCGGAAAGGTCGCGCGATAGGTTTGAATCAGCGGATCATTCGGGTCAAATACATAAAAATGGACAGAGCCGTTGTAGGCGTCAATTGTGACCTTTACGCTGTTGCGAATGTAGTTGACGTTATTCTGCCCGACCTGTTGATGACGCGAATACGGATAAGTGGCCGACTCGGTAAAGGCGTCGAGCATCCAGAACAGGCGTCCTTCGGAATTAACCACGATGTAAGGATCGTTGTCGTAGATCAGGAAGGGAGCGATGCCATCGACCATTTCGCGGATGTTGCGATGGATGAGCACGCGGCTCTCAGGCGTTACATCGTCGGAGAAAGGCAGTTTCGAAAGATCGCCGAGTGCCCAGGCAAGCAACATGCGGCGCGCGCGTCCACCGATTTGAATGCCACCAGTGCCTTCATAGGTGGTGTAGGTGTTTGCTTCGCCTTGTGGAAAATCAAACTCCTTCTGTTTCGTTTTTACGTAAACGTCAGAATTTGTTTCCTGACCAAAATAAATTTCCGGCCGCGTAACTTTGACATCCTGGGAAGTGGAAGTGATCGGCATATCGGAAACGACAAAGCGTGGCATTCCCTCGGGCGTGAAGCCATTGGCGGTATTCATCGTAATTCCGTAGCCATGCGTGTAGATTAGTTTCTCATTGATCCAATTACGGGAAGCGTCGGGAAGTTTCTTAAGATCTATCTCGCGCGGGGCAATCATCATCTGCCGAGTTGTACCAGAGATGCCGTAGCGATCGACGTCGACGTCCGGAAAATCGTAGTAAGTCCTGATCGCCTGGATCTGCTTCAGCGTGTCCTGCAGCGCATGCCAGTCCCAGAGACGAATGTTGTCGAGCGTCGCACGATTGGCATTTAGATCGAGCGCTTCGACGGAGTTATCCGCCTGAAATTCCCGCAACTCAACCTGTTCGAGACCGAAGGCGCGCCGTGTCCAGGTAATGTTCTCTTCGATGTAAGGCGTTTCGCGTCCCAGTTCATTCGGCTTCACAATAAAACTCGTGACGTAGGCCGGCACCAGCAACACGCCAATCACAAAAACAGCCAGCGGCAGCGCGAGGCCAAGCAACATGAGTTTCAAGCCGCGTTTGGTGAATGCATTGAGCAATGCAATGAGCGCGGCAACGATTAGCGCAATAGCGACGAGACGCAGCGCGGGCAACAAATACTGGGCTTCGGAATAAGTGACGCCGGTAAATGTCTGGTGATCTTGCCAGAGGTAAGGAAAGCGCGAGAGGTATGTCTGCCACGCCAGTAGAATCAGAAATACGCCGAGTGCGACGGATACCGCGGCAAACGATCGCTTGCTCGTGGCCGCACCGTTCACTTTCGCAGCTTTCGGCGGCGCGGCCAGCACTGAATAAACGATCGACGCACACAAAATTACAAAGGACAACGTGATCAGCCATGAACTAATCAAGTCGTAAAGTGGCAGCGAGAACAAATAGAAACTGACGGGCTTATAAAAAATCGGATCCAAAGTTGCGGCTTGCGCGTGATTGAAATAAAGCGCGAAGGTTTGCCAGGCGCCTTTCATTGCCAGCCCATAAAAAAGGGCAAACAGGATGGCGATAATCCAGGAGGCAGGCCGCACAAAGCGCTCAGGCGAGATTTGAATCGGCTGGTTGTTAACCAGGATAGTGCGCTTTTCCAGTGTTCGCGACGCGAAATGTCGTTCCAGTAACCAAAAAGCCGCTTTCAAAAGCAGAGCGGTCACGAGCAGGAACGCGAAAAACAAACCGAGTTTTAGTTTGAAGATATACCAGTAGACAGAGGACAGACCGAGCGAAGCGAACCAGGCTGCGGAAAGATAAATCCCGAGTGTGCGCGAGAGAATAATGAGCAGCAACGCGATTGCGGCAAGCACCCAGCGACGCCAGCGACGGCGCTTGCCGGGGCCAATGTCTATTACTTCGTTATCCGCTAACGTGAAACGTTCGCTCATGTGCGGCTAGCATACGCTCTATCGGTGGGCCACTCAACAACGCGAATCGAATTCCGGTATTGGTTCGGCTTGATCTACGATAAACTTTAGGAACCTCTAATCAAGTGAAGCGTCAACTCCCTGGAGTGCGGCGGCCCGGCGCCGCTTTGGCCTGCGCTGGCGAAGCATTCAACTATGGCGGGGCCAGACAGGTCAGTCGGGCCAAGGCGCTGCCAGGCTGCCGCACTCCAGGGAGTTGACGCTCCACTTGATCAGAACTTCTTTTAGCTCGTTGCGGCATTCCGACAAGGTAAAGATTATCGGACATCAAACATACCCATTACCGAATTTCCACTTCGTTTCTCGTCAGCCGAGGCGCGTGTATAATGCGCAAGGATTTACAGTTGCAATGAAGGACGATTGATGCTCGCCGAAGGACTAGTTCTACAAAACCGCTATCGCGTGATCAAGCAACTCGGACAGGGTGGCATGGGCGCTGTGTACGAAGCCATCGACGAACGTCTCGACACCACCATCGCGCTGAAGGAAACCTTGTTCTCTGATGAGCGGCTTCGACGCCAATTTGAGCGCGAAGCGCGTTTGCTGGCCCGCATGCATCATCCTGCTTTGCCGCGCGTGAGCGATCATTTTGGTGAAGGCGACGGCCAGTTTCTGGTGATGCAGTATATTGCCGGTGACGATCTGGCGCAGATGATGGCGCACAAACGTGGGCCGTTTCCTCCGGATCAAGTGCTTACCTGGGGCGGCCAGCTGCTGGATGCGCTCGATTATTTGCACACGCAGGAACCGCAAATAATTCATCGCGATATCAAGCCGCAAAATCTGAAACTAACTGCACGCGGACAGATCATCCTGCTCGACTTTGGCCTGGCGAAGGGGCAGACGGGCGAAATATCACGCGCTCCCACGACCGCAAGTATTTTTGGTTATACGCCAAACTACGCACCACTCGAACAGATTCAAGGTCTCGGCACCGATCCCAGAAGCGACATCTATGCGCTGGCCGCTACGCTTTATCATTTGATGACTGGCGTAAAACCTCCTGATGCGTTGTCGCGGGCTGCGGCACTTGTAAATAGTCAGGACGATCCACTGCAAGCGGCAAATACAATTAACAGCAGCGTTGGTCCGGATGTAGCTCGCGTTTTGACCCGCGCCATGAGTCAGAATCGAGACCAACGTTTTTCATCCGCAGCCGAGATGAGCGCGGCTTTGAAAGGCAGCGCGGAGGTCGCGACGCTTACCAGTAAAGCTGAAGCGGCAACCATGCTCTTCAGTGAACCTGCTGGCACAGTTTCTGATAAGGCGGCGGGCACAGTAAAAACTCCATCGCTGCAAAAGAGCGAAACCACTGTCGTGCGTCAGCGGCCACGCCGGAGAATTGCGCCGTGGGCCATCGGAGCCGCGGCGATACTTTTGGTCGGAATTGCTTTTGGAGTTTTTTACGCTTATCAACACCGGAACTCTTCGAACTCCACACCGCAGATCAGTGTCGCGGATCAGAACCAGGCGGCCACACCGTCGCCTACGGTTACGAACAGTCCGGCCAGTGTCCCAGCAACCGGGCAGGTCGCTGAAGAGAAGAAAGCTGAGCCTTCCAGCCAGGCTGCAAGTTCAAATCCGACGGCAAAGAAACAGGTGCGTGAAAAGGCTGCGGAGAAAACAAAGCCGCCAGCCAAGGCCGCGGCTAACGCTGCCGTAGGCGAGGAATTCCGGCCGCACGTTCCAGCACACCCAGTTACCCCTTACGTCTTCCAAAGTCCGCCTGTTGGCGGCAGGCAACAGCGACGGTTGGGTGGTGGGGCAGCCATGAGGACTCTGCCGGATGGAACGCAGGTGCTCACCAGTCCGGATGGAACCCGGGTGGTGACAATGCCGGACGGCACGCAACGCGTGTTTCGTCCCCTGAGGAAAAATCGCAGGAGAGTTTCCCCTTAAGCGCGCCAGTCAACGGTCCGCGTAGTCGTTTGTAGTTTTGTCCGTCTCTCCAAAACGTTTATCTAACTTTATTGTTCGCGCAAAGAGGTAGGAATGAAGTTACTCGCCATAAAATTTCTAACCGGCTGCGTGCTGCTTGTTGCCTTGAGCGGCGTTCAGACGCGTATCGCAGCGGCTATCAACGATGCTCAACCCGCAACACCGCCTGTTATCAGAGTCGCACCCAGGGCGCCCATCTTTGATAATCAAACCAGGCTGGCAGAGTTAGCTGGGCGACGTGCGCGGATTGCTGAAGCGGTCGGTAGCAGGGGAATTCTCATTCTGTTCAGCACTGAGCCCCGCGTTTATACAAACGATGTCAACTACGAATACCGCCAGGAGAACAATCTCTATTACCTCACCAACCTGAAACAGAACAATGCGACAGTAGTTTTGCTCCCCGGAAATGAACAACTGCCGGAAATCCTCTTTATGCCGCGACGCGATCCTGCCGCCGAAACATGGACTGGCCACATGTATTCTGCCCAGGAAGCCAGCGAGATCTCAGGAATAAAAGAGGTTTGGGAAGCGAGCGAGTTTGAACCTTTTCTACGCGCGTTGCGGAATCGCCAACCTTATCGTCCAAAGGCAGAACACATTTTCCTGTCCGCCACGGCTGCCGAAGCAACTCCCGCTTCAATGTCGGGCTTTGAGAAATTGTTTACCGCGGCAGGAAAGAATGATGCCGAACTGTACCTGCTCGTACCTAACGAAAGCGAAAGCCGCGAGTATAAACGCGAGCAGCGCTTTGCAGCCGACTGGGCCAGGTCGGCGTCCGGCTTCAGCATTAAAAACATCACGCCGGTATTTCACAGCATGCGACTAAGGAAGTCGCCCATGGAACTGGCCTTCATGCAGCACGCGATAGACATCACCACGGAAGCCCACGAACGTTCGTGGGTCGCAGCCGCGGCTTCGAAATGGGAATACGAGGTCGATGCTTTGGTGGCCTACACCTTCAAGCTGCGTAACGCCGATCACTGGGGCTATCCCTCAATAGTTGGCTGCGGGCCTAACGCAACTACCTTGCATTACGAAGAAGCGCAGGGCCCGGTGACTCCAGGAAACTTAATGCTGATGGATGTCGGCGCGGAATACGAGCACTATTCAGCCGACGTGACCCGGACTTTTCCAGTCAACGGCAAGTTCTCAACCACTCAGGCCGAGGTTTATCAGATTGTTTACGACGCGCAGGATGCCGCGGCGAAAGCGACGCGGCCGGGAGTTTTGATTTCGGACGTGCATCGTGCGGCCACGGAAGTCATCAAGAACGGACTATTCAAACTCGGGCTGATAACTGATCGCGACTCGAATCAGTATCGCATCTGGTTCATGCACGGAACGTCGCACTGGCTGGGAATGAATGTTCACGACGTTGGTAACTATGGAACGAAGCTTGAGCCGGGCATGGTTTTCACAAACGAGCCAGGCATCTACGTCAGACCAGACGCGTTGGAAAACAAACCGTCAAATATGAACGATGGGGATTGGCAAAAATTCAAGACCGCGGTGAAACCGGCGTACGAGAAGTACAAAGGCATCGGCGTGCGAATAGAAGACGATATGCTGGTGACACCCGATGGCGTCAAATGGATGACGGAGGCCCTACCGCGAAAAATCGCGGACATAGAGGCGTTTATTGCGAGAGGTCGCGCTGAAACTTTGCAAATAAAATAGCGATTTTGCTTCGCTTCTGCCTGCTGGTATCTCCCTCTCTTTGGGGAAGGGCCGGGGTGGGGGTTTTAGGCGCGCTAAGCCCTCTCCCCTAACCCCTCTCCCAGCGGGAGAGGGGAACAGTAAAGCCGAACAATACAAACCTTAGTTGCGCTGAAGCGTTTGCTCCTCGAGAGCTGTGAAGAATTGAGACGCCATCATACGCGCTGCCGATAGGACCATCCGCTGGCCGACGCCGGCAATCAGGCCGCCGACCTGGATCTCACCGGTATATTTGATGACCGTTGTATCGCCTTCTTCTTCTAGATCTAGATCGCCGGAACCTTTTAGAAAGCCGGTTGTCCCTTTGCCTTCTACCACCAGCCGGTAATGCTCCGGCTCACGCAGATCCTCCATCCGCACTGTGCCATTGAACAACCCCTTGATCGGCCCGACGCCGGCGCGAATTTTCATCGCATAGATTCCTTCGCTCGTGCGTTCCAAACTTTCACAGCCGGGAATGCATAGCAGCAAGACCTGCGGATCGATTAGCGATTCGAAAACTCGCGCGCACGGAGCATTGATTGCGTGGCTGCCTTCAAGCTTCATTTGGCCTGCGTAAGGGCGCTCCGAATAGCACGGCGTGTGTACACGATCGCTAGATGCTTTCTATAGTCCGCAGACGCATAAAGGTCTGCATTGAGTTCTACGCCGTCACAAGCGTGCGCAGCCGCTTCCGCGGCAAGGGATTCATCGATTTGTTTACCAACCAGAGCCTTCTCAACATCGGCCGCCCGATAAGCTTTTGCCGCGACGCCAGTAATTCCTACGCCCGCTGCCGAACATGAGTTGTTCGCATTAAGATTCAACGCGACCGCTACGCCCACTACCGCAAAGCCTGAAGCCGGATGCCGAACTTTCTGATACGAGTGGCCAAAGCGCCCTTCGGGTTTCGGAATGCGTATCTCGCGCAGAATCTCGCCCGGCTGCAGGGCCGTCGTCAGAAAATCAACAAAGAAGTCGTCAGCCTTGATTACGCGCTCACCACTCTTGCCGACTGTGACCATCTGGGCGTGCAAAGCAATGATGGCTGCGGGCCAATCTCCCGCAGGATCGGAATGGGCCACGCTGCCGCCAATTGTCCCCTTGTTTCTTACCTGCACGTCGCCGATGTGGGATGCGCACTCAGGCAGGAGCGGACAAATGCGTTTCAGTAGCGAAGCTGATTCGACTTCATAGTGCGTCGTCATCGCGCCAATCAGGATGCTGTTCGCTTCTTCGCGAATGTAGGAAAGATCCTTTATGCGAGCAAGGTCAACCAGCAAACCCGGCTGCGCCAAACGAAGCTTCATGGCGGGAATCAAACTATGACCGCCGGCAAGTATCTTTGCATCGTCCGGATTTGCCGAAAGCAAGGCAAGCGCTTCATCAATCGTCGTCGGTGCTTCGTAGTTGAATTGGGCTGGAATCATTTGTTACTCCTGGCTTGTTGGCAAAGAAAGTTGAAAGAGTAGTCCGATTTACCATTTATCATTTGCCATTTCGGATTAGAGAATCTCCTATCGCCATGCCTGCGTATCAACGTTCAACGGCAGGAGGTTTCGCTGCAACAAGCAAAGCTGGAACGCGGAACTACGGCATCACCGCTATCTCCTAAATGGCAAAATGGAAAATGGTAAATGATAAATGGTAAATCAGTTTTCTCCCTTGTTAATGATGTTCCAAACATGCTCTGGCTTAACCGGCATATCCAGATGTGTTATTCCGAACGGCGCCAGCGCATCGACGATGGCGCCCACGATCGCCGGCGTTGCGCCGATGGTTCCGGCTTCGCCAACACCTTTGACGCCGAGTGGATTAACCGGTGACGGCGTCTCGGTGCGATCCAATTCCATCCACGGGATCTGTGTTGCCCGCGGAACCGCATAGTCCATTAACGTACCAGTAATCAGTTGACCTTGTTCGTCATAAACAACTTCCTCGTACAACGCCTGTCCCAGCGACTGCACGATGCCGCCATGCAGTTGTCCGTCAACCAGCATGGGGTTAATCACTTTGCCGCAATCGTCGACCGCGACGTAGCGCAGAAACTTAATATCGCCAGTCTCCCGTTCGATTTCGACCACCACGATGTGCGTGCCAAAAGGAAAGGTAAAATTCTTAGGTTCGAAAAAGTAAGTCGCGGACAAGCCTGGTTCCGTATCGGGTGGCAGTTCCTTGGCAAGGTGAGCCGCGAGCGCTATGTCCTGAATAGTTAAACTTGATTTGCCCTCCGTGTGCGGTTCGGGAAGGGCGCCAGCCGGCGCCTCGCCAACCGGAACGACCGGTTCAGATTCACCCATTACTGCGGCTGCGCGCGCTTCCTGCAATGAGTAGCGACCACTTTCGAAAGCGAGGTTTGCAGCATCAGCTTTCAGCATGTGGGCCGCAATCTTGTTCGCCTTTTCTTTCAACTTCTGAATTGCGATTAACACCGCCGTTCCACCCACCGCAGTGGCGCGGCTGCCGAACGTGCCGATGCCGTACTGCACGATGCCAGTGTCGCCATGAATGACCGTCACGTCGTTAAGATCGACGCCCAGCTCGTCCGCGGCGATTTGCGCAAAGGAAGTTTCCTGACCCTGCCCATGCGGCGAAGCGCCCGTTAACACCGTTACTTTGCCCGTCGGTTCAATGCGCACCGTTGCACTTTCCCAACCGCCGGCCGGCATTGCCGCAGATGGACCTAGGGCGCAGATCTCAACATAGGTGGACACACCAATACCAATCAGTCTTCCTGCTTCGCGACCCTTTCGCTGCTCGTCTCGGAGTTTTGCGTAGTCGACCATGCCTTGCGCCTTATCAAGCGCCGCTTCGTAGTCGCCGCTGTCGTAGTCGAGACCGGTAGCAGTGTGAAAAGGGAACTCATCGGCTGCAGGAAAATTCTTGCGACGCACTTCTGCAGCGTCCATGCCAAGTTTGGCGGCAACCAAATCCAGCCCGCGTTCCACCACGTAGGTTGCTTCCGGCCGACCGGCGCCGCGGTAAGCATCGGTGGCCATCTTGTTTGTGAAACAAGCAGTGACATTAATTTGAATAGCGGGGATTTTGTAGGCGCCGGAAAGCATCAGGCCAGTCAAGGTTGGAATAGCTGGAGTTAACAACTGGTGGTAAGCGCCGAGATCTGCAAAAACGTTATAGCGCAGACCGGTAAGTGTGCCGTCCTTTTTACATCCGATTTCGAGATAGCCGACCTGGCCGCGGCCGTGAATGGTCGCTTGCATATTCTCTCGTCTCGTCTCAATCCATTTTGCCGGTTTGCCTAACTGCACCGAGATCCAACCAAGCAGTGCTTCTTCGGCGTACACGTTGAGCTTCGAGCCAAAACCGCCGCCAACTTCCGGCGTAATGACGCGCAACTTGTTTTCGGGAATGCCGATCATCAGCGCGAGCTGCGTACGGAGCAGATGTGGAATCTGCGTGGAAGACCAAACAGTCAGCTCTTCTTCGCCGGGAAAATATCGCGCCAACACACCGCGCGGTTCCATCGCAATCGGCGCCAGTCGCTGATGGACTATGCGCTGCTTAATTACGTGGTCGGACGATGTCAGCGCCGCATCAATGTCGCCTTCGCCCGCAGTTAGTTTGTATGCGATGTTATCGCCAAAGCCGTCGTGAATTACTATCCCGCCTTTTGCCGCCGCTTCAACGTCAACCACTGCGGGCAGGTCGTCATAGTCAACAGCGACGAGGTCCACAGCGTCGCGAGCCGTGTATGCATCGGTTGCAACCACGGCAACGATTGGATGACCGACAAAGAAGACTTTGTCTTGCGCGAGCACGCGATAGTCGGGAACTTTCAAATCCGGCAGGGCGCTGGCACACGGCACTGGCCCGACCTTCGCGACGTCTTTGCCGGTATAAACTGCTACGACGCCGGGCGACTTCAGCGCTGCGGTGGTATCGATGCTTTTGATGCGCGCATGCGGATAGACTGAGCGAACAAAAGCCACGTGCAGCGTGTCAGGCAGGCGAATGTCATCGACATAGTGGGCCAGGCCTTTGATCAGTCGCGGGTCTTCGGTTCGTTTGATGCGTTGACCTACGTACTTCGAAGTCTGGGGTCTCGAGTCTGAAGTCTGGAGTCTTATTTGGTCAGTCATAACTGAGAACCTCTTAAGTGTTGCGCGAGACGAGCGTCATTCTCGTTACTTCGTCCAAGAGCTCGTACAGTTTTGTAAAGGATTGAGGGTCTATGTAGCTCAAATCTAAAGGCACGTATAAATGTGATTGCGTTTCTGAGATTGATCCATGTGCCATATTCAGGAAATTTACGAATTCCTTATCTGAGCGTCGCCCAAAACCTTCTGCAATATTAGCCATGATTGAGACGCTGGCCCGTTGAATCTGATTTCGCAAACCAATGTCCTTCGCAAACATGCCGTTCGCCGTCAACCCATAGATCATTCGCGTGGCTTAGGCCCTTCTGCCACGCTTGGATATCTTCAACTTTTCTGAAGGCTGGCATCGAATTACTTCAGACTTCGGACTTCAGACTTCAGACTTCAGACTTCAGACTCCAGACTTTTTCGCTGCGTACTCAACCGCCTCGACGATGTGTTGGTAACCGGTGCAGCGGCAGAGATTGCCTTCCAGCCCGTGGCGGATTTCTTCGCGTGAAGGATCTGAATTGCGATCGAGTAGCTGACTTGCGGCCATAATCATTCCCGGTGTGCAATAACCACACTGCAGGCCATGCCGTTCCCAGAAGCCTTCCTGCACCGGATGCAGCTTGCCGTTTGTCGCGAGCGCTTCAATGGTAGTTACCTCGGCTTCGTCAGCTTGTACAGCAAACATAGTGCACGATTTGACCGCCTGGCCGTCGATGGAAACCGTGCAAGCGCCACAGAGCGAGGTCTCACAACCAACATGCGTTCCGGTTAGACTGAGCACGTCGCGCAGGTAATGGACCAGCAACAGACGCGGTTCAACCTCGTGTTGGTGACGGACACCGTTGACACTTACGCTGATAGCCTTTTTCATGAGCTACCTCACTTTTTTATGTTTTGCAGGAAGGCGAATTACCGGACCAAGTTTCTATGTCAGTTCCGCACGAAAGTCAATAATTCCTTGTACTTTCGACGCGTAGCGTCAGTATGAATTTAGCCCGGCGTTTTAACGCCGGGATGAGTCGGCCAGAGAGACCGGGCTAAATTCATACCGTCGCTACGCGTCGAAGACACCTGATTAATACTTACACAGCATCGGACATTCGCAGCTAACCTCACCCACTTCGCGCTCTCGGCCCTAAACAGTAGCTTTATGAATCCGTCGCTTGAGGCGATGAATTGTGCGGCGTGCGATCTTCAGTTGCGCGCGATCGTGTGCGGTCAACGCTTCGTCGCGCTTCTTTTTTACTTCGCGAATGCGCGCCTTGATAGCGGCTTTATCGACGCCGACAACGTCGTGATGCTCATGTTGTATGCCAAGCGCTTTTGAGAGGGCGACCAGGAGGTGTTCCTTATTCAACTGCGTGTGGCCCTGCAACGCTTCGTGTTCATTTCCCTTGGCGATTTCGCGCAGCTCGCCGACTGTTTTGTGTTTTAACTGTTCAAAAGTGTATTCCATGGATGCTCCTTAAAAGTAGTGACGAGTGACAGGTGACAAGTGACAAGTCAATCGGACGATTATTGCGAGGCAAGTCTTTAGTGAGCCGATCGCCCCAATGCAGTCGCGGTCGAGTGGTTAGCGGCTCGCTTTTGACTTGTAACGTGTCACTTGTCACCTGTCACTCCCAAACACCTGTCCCAAATGCTTCTTCATGTGATCGACGTAGTCGCGCATGAAAAACTCTAATGTAACTGGCTCGTCTTCTTTGATCTGTTCCGAGGCAAGTTGATGAAGATTGTGGCGCTGGCGGAGTTTAGTGCGCGTGTCTTCGGGCGCATGCTTCATGATGTGCAGAATGTGCTGGTTGTACAGTTGCCAGAATTGGACCAGGTCGCGCCACGGCTCTTCCTGAAAATGTTCCACCCGCACCCATTCGTTTTGTTCGTAGCCGGCAAAGATCAAATCGTCGGTGAACTGCGCGCGCACAAAGCGCTGATGGTTGTTTCCGGCCGAGTCAATCAGGTGGCCGATAATCTGTTTTGCCGACCACTTATCTTCGGTACGCGGAACTTCACTTTGTTGTTCTGTTATAGCCAGCAGTTGGGGTGTCGCCCCTGACAGCGTAGCTCTAAACTCATCGAGAAATGTCTCCCATTCACTAATGGAGGATTTCCTGGCTGCAAACATTTGTTTTGTCTCCTGCTATATTTCTTTCTCCATGCGAAAGGCTGCCAATGATTCGCCGTCGGGCGTTTCAATCTGCAGCGGCTCGCACTTTCGATAACCTCTCGCCAAATACAATGGCTCGCCGGGAAGCGTTGCGACCAGTTCAATGCGACTGAAGCCTGCCAGTCGTGCCGCATCTTCGCAGGCCGTCAGAAGTTTCGTAGCGACACCTCTTCGCGACCAGCTTGGGTGTACATAAAAGGCGCGGATCCGTGCAGCGTCGTGAGCTGGATCAAGAAGTGGATCTACGATTGGCTTTGCCTGATCGCCGCCAAATAAAGTTTTGCGTTTACTCCAGCCGCCGCTACCTGCGATTTGGTTGTCAGCTTCGGCCACAAAGTATGTGCCGTCAAGTATCAACTGCGTGTCCGGCCCAAAAACGTGCGCCAACGCGCTGCTGATTTGCTTTGCAGTGTAGTATGGCAAGCTTAGCACGCTAACCGAGTCGCGTATCAAGTTCTCCAGCGCCGGAACGTCTTGGATTTGCGCTTTTCGAATCTGGACGATCATAGCCTTCGCTCGACTAGTCACTAACGGCGGCGGTATAAAATAAGTCGAAACAGAAAATCATCGCAACTCGCACAGGCGCGGCTGACAAGCAGGAGCAACGAACCGGGGTAAGAAGGGAACAAACTACGATGACTGACGAGAAGATTGAAGAACGAATCATCAGGCTCGCATTTGACGGCGACACGCTTAGGTTTCGCGAGTTTTGCGCAAAGCTCAAAGCCGGCTTGCCTGAAGGTACAGGCGTCGCGCTGCGGGGCAGCGTGGTTACGAACAAGCGCTGGGAGGATGGCGAACCGTTTGACGCCGACGGCCGCGGCTCGAGTGATCTCGACGTGACGCTTATCGGCGCCAAGGTCATGGAATTCTGGAACGAAGATGCCTATTACATTCCGGCGCTGCATACCAAGCCGCTGTGCGACAAAGATCCGACGATCGCGCCGGCGCTGAATCCATTGCGAGAGGAATTGCAAAAGTTGGCGGAGCGCCCGGTCAACTTTCAGGCCACTGCAAACTTCATTCTTTACTCGCGCGACGTTTTGTTTGACGAGCCTTATCACACGGTGATCGAGCCACAAAAAGTTTCGTGATTGTTAAGCTGCTCAGCTATAACATCCGCTTTGGAGGACGCGGGCGCGAACGGCAATTGGCCCAGGTCATTCGTGACGTCGCGCCGGATCTGGTTGTCTTTCAGGAGGCGATCGATACCAGAGTTATTAGTCGGCTGGCCCAGGAAACGGATTTATCCCTCTGGGCTGCTCGTCCCGAACACTCGATCGGATACATCAGTCGTTTAGAAGTTGCCCACCACGAATGGCATTACCCGGCCGGCGCTAAGCACTCTTTTCTCGAAATTGTTTTGCAGGGCAGCGAGTCCCGAATCTTCGGTCTCCATTTGAGTTCGACGTTTTCCAAGTGGAGCGAACGGCGCCGGGTGCGCGAGATTCAGTCGTTATTGAAAAGTATTGAGAGACACCAGCAAGGATTTCACGTGCTGGTGGGAGACTTTAACACGCTGGCGCCGGGTGAAATCCTGGATGTGCGACGTATGCCGGCTTGGATCCGCGGGCTGGTGTGGTTGAGCGGGCGCGACATTCAGCGCGAAACGATTCAGCTGATGCGCGACTCGGGTTACCTCGATGGATACCGCACCCTGCACCCGGATGAAAAGGGCTACACGTTTCCCGTTTGGGACCCTCATCTGCGACTTGATTACTTATTCCTGCCGCAGCAGTTTGCGGGGCGCTTGTTGCATTGTGAGGTGGTAACCGAAGCAGCAAAGACGAGAGCCTCTGATCACATGCCGTTGCTGGCCCAGGTTCAGCTGGATGGGTAATTTTCCGCGTCCTTGCTGTTGCGGGGCGGCTTTGCCGCACTCCGTGCGGTAAACCTTTGGCTTACCGGGAACTGCTTATCCTCTCGAGGCTGTGCCTCCGATTTAGTCGAAGACATTTAACCGCCACCTCTGAGGCGCAGCCTCGGGACATCAAACCGGTCATGGTAAGCCACAGGCTTACCGCACGGAAGGCGGCGGAGCCGCAAGCAGAGTAACTCAAGCCTTCAGGTTATTGCCGCAAAGCCGAGCTGCTTACAGATTAATGATCACTCCGAAAGATGACGGGCGTCAGTACTCAATATCTACCGGTGATGTTTCGCGGGATCGTACTTGGGCAGCGATTCAATCAGGTAATCTAAAGCGAGCCAGAAACTCCAACTGTGGTGAAAGAACAGAATAGGACAGATGATGGCCAAGATGAACAGTCCCACCAAGACCGTTTGATAATTTGCGCCTACCACCAGCAACCAGACGAGGCACACCACCAGAATTACAAATTCAGTGGTAATGACATTGGCCAGAATCGCGCCCACGAAAAAACCTTCTTCCCGTTTGAAGAGCGAGCGGCACGACGGACAATGATGCTTAATATGAAAGGGTCGTTCGATCAGAGATGACTGTCCGCAGGCAGGGCACCGTAGCCGGATTGCACGCCACAAAACTGGCAGCACTGAGCGTTGTTCGCTGCTCACTTCAGCCGTGCCCTCCTTGCTGGTCGAAAAGTAGAGATGCTGGCGAGAAAAAACTGCGGTAAATAGGCGAGGACTGCCACTACAACTTATTCGTAGCTCAACGCGTCGACCGCATCCTGGCGGGCCGCCCGCAACGCGGGATAGAGCGCGCCAATGGTTCCGCCAACCAAACCTACCGCAAGTGCAACTGCTATCCAGCGAGGTTCAACTTCAACTGTCAGACTAGTCACTCGCATAACGGCAAAGCGCGCTATCAGCGTTAGCAGCACGCCGACCGAAACTCCCAGCAGGCTGACGATGATCGCTTCCTGTTCTATTACCCAGGCGATCGCGCTCTTGGACATGCCTAACGATTTGAGGATACCGATCTGGCGAGTGCGCTCAGTTACCGTTGTATACATTGCGAGCAGGATCACCAGCATGCTGATAGCGGCAGCAACTCCGACCACGACTTTTATGAAAACATTGAGAGCGGGCACCCCTGAAGCATAAATTTCCGGCAGGTCGCGTGTGAAAATTATTTGATCATCGGGAAATCGTTCCCGGATACGCGCGGCGACATCATCCTGTTTAGCAGGATCAGTGCATGCAACCAGAATGGCCGATGCTCGCCCGTCACTACCCTCCTGATCCTGCATGGTGCTCAACGGGATCTTGATTCGGCCACCGCCCGGTGGCTCGTAGACACCGACGATCGTAAACGGGCGCTCAAAAAGTTGAACCGTAGAACCAACCGCAGCGTGACGCTGTTGCTGCCAGACCGGATCGATGATGGCCTGATCGCCTCCAGTAAGTTTCCTACCTTCTCTGATTGAGAGTTCCGTCAACTTTGCGTAGCCGTCAAAATCAATGCCATCTATCAAGCGCGAACCAAACCCCGTATCGCTGCGGTCAAGCGTTTGGCCGATAGGAGTGGCGGCCCGCACGCCTTCAATTCCGGCGATTTCGTCCGCTCGGGTCATCGGCATCACGAAAGGTGATCCGCCACCAAAGCTAAGGGAACCCGCCGCTCGCACCATTAACTCGGCGCCGATGTTTGATTCGCGGCGGCCGCGTTCTCGCAACACGCCATGGGCCAGACCGACAGTGAAAACGATTAGCAGTACGCCCACACCGGTACCCAAAATGCTGACGGCGGTGCGCGCCGGACGATGTGCAATATTTGAAAGTACGAGGCTATCCATAAGTCTTCTTAAGTGTGGGCTGCGGTCTAAAAGGCGGCCCCAGGCGTTGGGCAATGTCCGCCACGTCAGGATAAGCAGGCCGATAGACGTCCAGAATATTGTGCCGGCCTTGCGCACCAGCGCGAGGGCCACGCCCGTGGCGGCAACGAACCCGAGCGCTTGCAAAATCACTTCGGTGCCGCCCTCATAAACACCGATCGTTCCCGGTACGAAAGCAAAAACAAAATTGATGACCTTGGTGAGCGACTCGATAATGTAGGCCTGCGCCAGCTGCGGCGCGAACCCCAACATGCGCAGCGTCACATAAACTTCCATGACGCTCGAGACGTGGGCCAACAGGTTGCAAGCAACCATCCCGATAAACACACCTGGATGGTGCTTGTAAAAATCGTAGACCTTCGACTCGATATGGTAGATGTGTTGCCGTCGCTTAAGAATAACTTTGGGACTTAAGCGAAGCCGTGCCATCTGATCGATGATCCAGGTTAGCAGCATGATCCGCCGCCGCGCAGCGAGTCCCGCGGCGACAATACCAAGCGCCGCAATCGCCGCGATGACGATTAAGGTGTCGGTGACGAGCGGCGGCAAGTGATAAGTGAAGAGCATCACACAGGCGCCGCTGAGTATGAAAAACACGACTGACATGTTGTAGATAAGGTTGTCGACGACGAGCGCCGGGACACCGTAAGTAAGCGGCACGCGACGGCGCAGCAACGCCACTTTTGTGGCCTCGCCAAGCAGTGGTCCAGTAAACGTAAGAAAACTTATTGCTTCACCGCCAAGGCGCGCCGCAAATGCTTGAAAGAAACCGAATCGCCGGTGCTCGGCCGGAACCGCGGCGCGCATGGCGATCGTCCGCAGGAAGTGGCGCGTGCCGCTGATCGCCAGCACGAAAAAGAAGCCGAACCCGATTTTGATGAGGGCATCGAAAAGCGGTTGCAGTCCAACCTTGCGGATGACGAAGACCAACAGGCCTAAGCCAAGCAGGAAAGCGATCGTTTGCAACCAGAAAAATGAGCGGCGTGAGTTATTGGAAGTTGTAGGCTCGTCGTCGGCAAGCGCCTCGAGTTCTTTTTGCCAGTCTTCGGCGGGCTGATTTTCAGAAGTCGTCAAGGAGATTCAGTTGCTCCGGTTACGGCGATTTTCTGGATTTCCGGATTCGCGAAAACCTCCCGCACCACACGGCCGGGAAAGCGCCGGAAACCTTTTTCCCATAGAACTGGAATCGGGTTGCTATCATCGCGTAAATTTCCGGTCAAGGCCAGCACCGTAGGGACAAAGCTCAGGCTATCGTAAGGCTCTTCAACAACCATTGCTTGCGGAATACTGGTGTTGCGTCCACCCGCGAGCATGAATGTCGAATGGGTCGAAACACGAAAGAATGAGCCGTGGTTGCCTCCGGGATTGAAGCCGCGCACGTCGAAGTTCCAGTGGTCGTTTGCGACGATAAGCAGGTCCGCTTCTATATTCTCGCGCAGCCTACGAACCAGACGGCGCATCAGGGTCTCATCACCGCCCGCAGGTTCTCTATCCAACAAACGCCCAGCGGGATGAAAGGCCAACTCCTCATGCAAACCGATCAGGCCGTTGGAGTAGATTGTCTTATGCAGCGCGTGCAGCCATTCCAGATCGGTATGCCACTGGCTAAGCCATGATTCTCGGTCCTCATGTGGTATCGCCAGTTGTTCGTCCTCGAAAATCTTCAGTGGGAAACCTGATCGCCACGACGCCGGCTCGAAACGCAATTGGCCATCCTGATCCTGCGTCAGGTTTCTGATAGGCAGATAACGAAAGCTCAACCGTCCCCCTGCATCCTGGCGCGCCAGGATTAAAGCCTGACTGTCCGTTCCGCCATAGACCCAGATCGCGTCCGGATCGAGATCCGGTTCATGCACCAACGACCTAAGGAGTTCGGCGGGAACGCGCGCCGCCAGCATATCGACCGGGCGGTTGCTGACTTGCTTCTGCACGTTGTTACGCACCGCCTGACCGTGCAGCAGCGAAAAGTAATCGACGTGAACCAGGCTCTTGTTCATATCGAGTTTGCCGTCGCCCGCGAGTGTTAACCCGGCTGGATTGATTCCGGCGATGTAATTCTGTAGCTGATAGATGCTGTTACGCTGGCCCATTGCGTGGGGCAAAATGACCTCTCCGATCTTCAACTTCGCCGCGTTAAAGCCGGACCGTTGAATGCCGAGCAGGTTTGTCATGATGCGGGCGTATTCACCGTAGTTGCGTTCCTGGCCAAGCCAGCGGGTAAGTTGTGTGCATACTCGTTTAGCCTCGTCGTCACGTCCGGCCTCAGTCTCTTGCTTCGTAAATTCCTTTGGTTGGGCGGCGCAGAGTTCGCGTTGACGTTCGATGACGCGCCGCAGCGCTCCCAACTCTTGCTTGAGCTGATCAAGATCGCTTTGCCAGCCCGCGCGTCTTCGTTCCAGCGCGGCGAAGAACTGATCTTCCGTAGCCTTTCGCACTGCCGGCGTAAGATCGACGCGCTGTAATTGCTGCAGCAGGATTTGCAACAAGTTCAAATCGGAATCGCGCAGGTGAAGCGAGGCGCGTTCGTTACCGTCAAAATCAAGCAGGGCAGTGGGATAGTCGGCACTTTCGTTTTGCAAATAAGATGAATTCTTCGACGGCGTCGTGATTGTCTGCGAAAAGGGATACAAACCCTTGATCGCGTAATCCATCATCAACCGCCGTTTGGTGATCACGTGATGCGCGCCACCAGCTTCACTGCCCAGCAATTTGACGAGATTGTAGCCCTGGCTATAGACGCGTTCATCAGAATTTATGCCGTGATCGGAGACAATGATTAGCGCCGTTTCCTCGGCCAGCGGACTTTTCCTGATTGCCGTCCAAATTCGGCCAAAGATTGCGTCGAGTTGCTTCAAAGCAAACAGTTGCGACTTGCGATCATTGTTATGGTGCGCCCGGTGATCGAAGTCTGTAGTGACGAGTTGTACGTAACGCAAGCGGGAGTTTCCAATGCCTTCGATCACCTCGTGCACCATCTGCTCTGGAACTGAACTGGCGATTTCAAACCCAGTGGCCCACTCGTCAAACAGATCTTTGGGTGTCTGCTTGAATTTGTTCTGCAGAGCATTTGGATAAGAAACAAAACGGGGACCGCGCTGAAACAACGACAACGTTGCGAAGCGTTCATTGTGTGGGAAGGCGTCCGTCAAAAGAGGCACGCCAATGGAATCGAGGACCTCGGCGCCCGGCATGTCGATGCGGGCCCCGATTGTCGTATTGACGTAGAAGGGAATGAAATTGAGATAGTCGTAAGTTTGCAGGGTGTAACGATCGAATTCGACATTGCCTTTGATTTGCAGGTGCTGACCCGTATCGAGAAGCGACCACGATGGCGCAGACAGGCTCATGCCGCGCACGTAAAAATTAGCGAGGTGCGTACCATGCTGGTAAAAAAGGTAATCGATCCAGGGAAGTTGGCTTTTTCCGGTGCGCGGATCGCGCTCCTTTACAAAACGATCGACGACGTCATAAGGCAGTCCGTCGCACTGAACCGTCACGATGCGTTTCGCTTGCGCGAATGACAATGTCGGCAGCGCAAACAGCAGGGCTAACAAGCCGAGCGATATTGAGAATCGACGGGCGCGCTGTTTGTAGCTGTTAAGGTAAACGAACCGGCCCTTATTGCGGCAGAATCTGAAAATCATTATTGATCAACCCTGCCGGTTATGGGTTTCTGCCCGGAGGAGGCAATCGGGACCGGGGCCGGCGGCGACGTGTTGAGATAGGAAATAATTAAACCCTTAGTCGTCTGGTCGAGATCTTTTAGTTGCGAAAGACGCAGCAGCTCGATTCTCGCCTTCGGATTGGTCATTCGCGCCAAACTATCCAGGCAAAACCTGCGCGTATCCGAATCGTCGGTGCGGAGAAAGATGGCAGCGGCTGCCTTCGCAGTGGTTGAATCAGCGCCGGCTCCGTGTTCGGAAATAAACTGCAACGATCTCTTTATGTCAGCCAGGCTCCACGCAACGTCTACCTGACCACTCGACTTTGCTACCTCGCGAAGGAAGCGGCTGTGATAGCCGAGACGTCGTGCCAAATCCAGTTTCTCTGGCATATCAGGAGTTGCTTTTTCGCGATGAGTGTAGGTTCCAAAACTAAGGATGTTTGCGGTGCGGAAGATAACTTGCTCTTTCCGGCTATGCTCGAGCGGCATCATTTCAGCACGACGGTCGCGATCGAGCTTCGCCGGCAGCCCCTCCGGCTGTTTCGCATAATTCAGCAACGCCTCATACTGTTGCCTGGCAAGACGTGCCTCGCTCTCAAGATCGTTTTCCATTGGATTCAACGACACCTTCTCCAACCGGTTTCCGATCTGTTCCCTTAATTCAGGATCGAGTGACTGATTCAGCGACAATAAAAGTTTCAGTTGCGAATAAGTGTGCAAACGCGACGGTTGATTAACATCGATGCCACGCCGTCCGGTTACCAGATCGAAAACTGTGCGCCCCAGGAAGTAGGGCAAATCACCGAACGTAGAAAACGACAAAATGTTCCTCGTTACATCCTGCAACGCGCGGCGCGACATCTCGCGACGTTTCGGATTGAGTCCGTCGCGAAAGTCCACCAACACCATCGGAATCTTTGGATTGTCCAAACCATACAACGCCAGTGGAATCATTTCTGTGGCCCGCGCGCCCGGTGTGTCCGCCGGCACAGTGCGGTTGTCTGCATCGAAGTATCTGGTCTCGGTATAGCCGTTCCACGCGAGCAGGCGCTTGTCGGACCAGGGACTTGCGATATTCAAAAAACGGCTGTCATATCGCCTGCCGTGGTTAACAAGAAGGTCAGGTTTGGCGACCCAGAGCAAAGCGTGGGTATTGCTGCCATCGGGCATTTGCAGCGGTTCGAAAACCAATGACTCGGCTTCGGCGCGCTGGCGCAACAATTCCCAGTTGTGGCCGCGATCGTCGAGAGCTTGCGTGATGGTCTTGTCTTTGAAGCGGTCCAGGTTTAGATCTCCGACCAAGCCACCGAACGTCTTATCAGTTAATTGCAGTCGGGCCTGAATCTCTGAGAGCTCTGACGAAGAAAAAACCTGCGATCCTTCGACAGCGTCATAAAGCGACAACACAGAAAGCGCGCGAATGATGTGCGACTTGCGATAGGCGGAAATGTTGTGCTGGTAAGAACGACTGGAAGCCTTGAGCGGAGCGCTATAAGAATCAATCAGCACACTTTGTAATGCAGTCCAGAATAGCTTGTTCCAGACGTCGCGCTTGGTGGCCGCCAGATCGAGGACGGGCGGCGGCGCCTGCGATGAAGCGTTTTGTTTGTTGCCGACTCGCATATATAAAAACGGCACCGCTCCCAGAATGCGTTGCCGTCTGGTAGGTCGCGTATACGTCAAGGGCCAAACATAGCGAAGCCGGTCATTCTCGATATTCTGATCACCCAGCGTGTCCCGCAGAATAGTCACCAGCGGCACCCAGTTTGGCGTTTTGGAATTCTCAATGCCATCCAACCGCGCATGAATCGTTATTAATTCAGCTCCGCCAGCGACTGGGATACGTTCCAGGCGAAAGAGTTGCGCGTTATCCCTTACCTGGCTCTCAACCGGCGATTTGTTCGTTTGAGCAAAGGAACCTTGCGGAACTAACAGCAGGAGTGCAAAGAAAACAATTGAGACGACTGAATTGCGCACTCGTAGGGGGGTTGGGCGATGATGCATCGGGCAATGAATCCTGTTAGTAAAAACAAACCTTCTGTGCGGGCAGTGGTTTATATAAACTCGAAAGATCAAAGACTCAAGCTCTGCGTTCGCAGAAATGTCCGGCAATCTTCGTGCCCACTATTCGCTCAATCGAAATAATAGCATCATTTCAACGAGTTCGGTTCGATCCAGAAGTCGCAAAAGTTTGAATTTTGTTTGAACCCGGTGTGTTTGGAAACCTGACAGCTAGGGGGACGCAGAATTGTCAGGCTCTTTGGCGTCTTTTGGCGGCGGGGCTTTCCAGCCCGTGCGTTCCAGTAATGCGATTCCATATTGAATTGGGACAGCAAAGTTGGAAGCCTGGTTCTCAGTGAAGACAGCAAAGTTAACCCCAATAACCCGGCCCGTTGGTCCAAAGACCGGCGCACCCGAGCCGCCTTCTGCCGTCCGCGCGTCGTAGGCAATGCGTCTGACGTCGAGGTCGGTGATATTTCCCTGCGTAGTGAGCGGCTGGATGCGTCGCGTTTCCGCCAGATAGCCGAGTAGTGAATCAAGCGATCCGTAACGCTGCTGTATGCCGCGCGACTCAGCATCGTCCAACAGCGCGAGCAGTCGATCAGGTCCGGAAGGATAGCCCATCATTACCACCGTTTTGCCAACCGCGACAGCGTCATGATCGGTTTCTAGTGGCAACAAGGGAATGTCAGTCGGAAGATCCTTGATGTCTAACAAACAAACTGCCAGGTCATCACGATTTCCGGCCTGCTTAAACTTCAATGGAATCGGCTGAGCATGTTCGGGAAAATAAGCATTCAGTTTTCTGAGTCGCGGTTGGCCGCGTACCGTGCTGCTCAAACTTTGCGCCCGATCGTCTGCCATCCAGGGTTGGGCGATGTGCCGGTTTGTAATCACGTAACCATCGCCTACGTAGAAACCCGTGCCTACAAACTCATACTCGGCGATGGCTGCTTTACCATCCGGCGTCAGAGTTGTTGGTTCACCGCCACTCTGCACCGCGCCTCCGGATTCATTTACCTGGCCTTCAGGATAGCGCAGCGGACGACCAGTACCGGCTTCAACAAAATAGTAAGAGCCCGCAATTAAACAAACCCCCGCGCCGAAATCACTGCGCAGCTTCACTGCGAGGGATAAGCTATCGCGAATCTCCTTATTTGACCGGCCAATGTCGGTGAGCGTTTGGTTCATCTGCGACGCTTGCTTTTGAGACTGCTCCAATTGCGCGCGCTGGTCGTCGATCAACTTGCGCGTCCGCTGCAGCTCCTTAAACATCGAGAAGCCGATGTACAAAATTCCACCAACGAGGGCGATGGCTATGGTTAGGGTGATCAGTTTGGTGCTGGGATTGATTTCGCGAACCAGCTCACGCGTAAACTCGCGCAGAAAAACTTTGGCATCGTCGCGGCGCGTGGTGGCGGCCGATTCTATAGCTGCCTGTTCTATGAATGGCGCGACGTGCGCTTCGTGTGAACGATCGTCGATGACCGCGGGCAATGAACGGATTGGATAAAACGTGAGCAGCAGGTTAGAAGTATCAACACGCACCTCATCGCCGTCTTCAATTTCTTTGTTTATTTGTACGGCTTTGCCGTTGTGCGTCAGCGACAGCGCTCGATCAAAACCGACAACGCGATAGGAACCATTCGTTCGCGCCAACTCCATAACCACGCCGTTATTGCTTTCGTCAGCAGGCAGAGACGACGAGCGCAACCGGACGGAGCAATCTTCGCAATCGCCGATGCGAATACGCTCATCCATCAACACGTGGGTGTGCTTATCCTTGCCTGAGGAGAGATGAATTACAAGGCCGGTTGCCATTTAGTTTGAACTCGATTGCGGCTGACAGTAATTTGGGCGACCGTTTTACTTCCCGCTCAATCCCGTTGCGGTCCGTGAGAGCGGTCGCCCTTCGCAACGTATTCTACCTTGTATTTTCAGGGCTAGCAAAAACCTTCTAAATCTTCTAAGGCTGAGGTCAACGCTGGATGGAGTGCGATAACGGCTACTGGGACCGCGGGCGTCCCGCCCGCAATGAGCGCGCAGCGCGAATAACGCCTTGCCTGGTGGAGGCCAATCGACGTGCGTCGATTGTGTTACCATCTTTCATCAAACCAGCACCGCAATTTCCTATGGCAAGTAAAGAAGTAATCACCGACCGCAAGATTCTGGAAACCCTGGCCCCAGTAACTACGGCGCCTATCCGCCTACATGTCTTCGTCTGCACGGGAAAGTCGTGTTCCGCGGTTGACAGCGCTGAAGTGAAGGCGGCATTTGAGCGCGAACTCCTTGCACGCAACCTGCTTTTCGGGAAAGAGAAAAAGGGGAAGAACCCGAAGGGAAGCGTACTGGTTACCGAATGTGCTTCGGTCGGCTTTTGCGCAATTGGCGCCGCAGTGATGGTCTATCCAGACGGCATCTGGTATGCGCAGGTGCGCGCGGCCGACGTTCCGGAGTTGGTCGAAGAGCATATTCTGAATGGACGAGTGGTGAGGCGA
>JBDUCC010000146.1:0-8038 GCA_040003675.1 bacterium
CGCATCATCATGCTCAACATCATCGACGCGCAGTGGAAAGACCACCTGCTTTCGTTGGACCACTTGAAACAGGGAATCGGACTGGTG
Source organism: bacterium (assembly GCA_040003675.1). Lineage (GTDB taxonomy): Bacteria > Acidobacteriota > Blastocatellia > Pyrinomonadales > Pyrinomonadaceae > PSRF01. Next base: position 88 of record JBDUCC010000146.1, read on the forward strand.
GGTTACGGCCAAAAGGATCCACTGGTTGAGTATAAAAAACAGAGTTTTGATATGTTTCAGGAGATGCTCGATCGCATCGACACCAGCACAATTCGATCGCTATTCAATCTTCAGGTGGTAGCTGAACAGCCGCCGGAGTCTATTCGTCAGCGTCGTCCCGCACGCTCAACATCGATGACCTTTACGGGTCCAAATCAGGGTGCCGCCGCGGCTGGTGAAGAAGCGGGAAAGGTTAAGACCATTGTGCGCGATCAACCTAAGGTTGGACGGAATGAGCCCTGTCCCTGCGGTTCCGGAAAGAAATACAAGAAGTGTCACGGCACCACTGTCTGAATTCTGCGTGGGTCGGATGATTCTGTAATTCCCTTGGCCTCTTGCAGGGTATCTTCCGGGTACCCTGTCGAATTTAGCCGAACTTAACTCGCCCTCCTTTTCTGAAAATTCTGTAGACAATCCGCGCCTGAATTGGATACCTTCAATGAGGGCTGGTCATTTGCAGCACCACTCACCTTGAGCACTGAAATAACATCTACAAACCCAACCGTTCGTGCACTCATTGCTGGCACTGCGCCTCAACCTGCGCGCCTGGCTGCCGCTTCGGGACTGCTGCCCTTGCCGCAAACCGACTTGTTTGAAGTCCTGGTTGCACTCCGACAATCGGACGATGCGGAAATTGCGGAAGCGGCCGAAGAGACTTTAAAGGCGCAAAGTGCACAAGACATACTGGCCGCTGCCAAAGCTTACGAGACTGCCCCCTTAGTCCTCGATTACCTCGCCACTTTTTCCGGCGCCGATCGACAAATCCAGGAAGCGATAGTGCTCAATAACAGAACGCCCGACCGTGCGGTTGCAAATATTGCCGCGTTGACGAGCGAGGCAGCCATACTGGAATTGATTGCAGTTAACCAGCAGCGACTGGTCCGATTTCCGGAAATTATTGACGCGATTCTTGCAAACTCAGCGCGTTCCACAGAAGCCGAACGACGCGCGCAGGAAACCAGGCGTGAGTTCTTTGAGAAAGAACGCGGCGCGCAACAAATTGCACAGGAGTTGCGGGCTCGCGGCAAGAATGCGGCGGCCGAGTTTTTTGAAAGCGCAGAGCTGACGGGATTAAGTGTCGACGATGCCTGGTTGATTGCCGAACATATCGAAGTTTCAGATGCCGACTTAGACAATTCCTGGCTGCCGGCGGAACGCTTTGAAGAACTCGGTGACGAAACACCGGAGGATCATGCGGCAAACTTCAAGCGTGTCATGGAACACGAGCGCATCGAAATGGGCGAAGTGCCTGCCGAGCGCGTTTCCTTGATCCGTCGCATCATGTTCATGAACGCGCGGGATCGGATGAAGCTGGCCATGAAGGGGGACCGCGAAGCGCGCAGTATCCTGATACGAGATTCCAACAGAGTGGTAGCAGCAGCCGTTATCAATAATCCCCGCGTCACCGATCAAGAGGTGGAAAACATCGCCGCCATGCGTACTGTCGCTGATGAAGTATTGCGTCTCATCGCAATGAATCGCGCGTGGGCTCGCTCGTATACCATCATTCATAACCTGGTGCGCAATCCGCGAACGCCCGTCCCCACAGTGGTTAGCACCCTCCCGCGAATACGCACTAAAGACCTGCAGCATCTTTCGCAAAACCGGAACGTGTCTGAGGGAGTCCGGCGCCAGGCCCTACGGCTCGTTCAAACCCGCGAAGGGCATTAACCAAACGCCAAATAAAACGGCCAACCTTGGCAATTGTTACAGAAGCTTTGAGATTGTGCTTGACATGTCACAAAGTTTCAGTGTAATTTCACACCGACTCAGCGGTTAGTCGAAAGTTTGTTTGAGAAACAGGCCGATTTAGGGCTGGTTTTCAAAGGGACGCGGCTTTAATTTTTCGCGCCGCGATGGCTTTATCTCACCCGCAAGAGCACCGCCTGGTTCACGGGATCGGCCGTATGTGACGATTCTCAGTTCTTTGCCAACGCCACCTAGATTTACCCGAACCTGCCCGGAAGTATGCCCCGCCAATCTGAATGATTGAGCGGGGCGCCTCTCTTTTTTAGACCTTAATGTCCCGCTATTTTGGAGTTACGGAGATGTCTTTCACTTCGCCAACAGGCAAGGCGCTCGGCGGAGCCTCAGAGCTGCTGATGCCGATCAGCCTTCTAAAGAGTTGCTCATACTCGTCGACTACGCCATCCCAGTCATAGTATTGCTGCACCCGTAGCTGGGCGCGATGACGATAACTTTGGACCAGAGAGCCGTCACGCAATACTCGTCGCAGCTTGTCTGCCAAGTCAAATTCGTCCGCATACGCAATACCAGCGTCGCCAATAACCTCAATGTTCTCTGGTGTAGCCAGTGTCAGGACACAGTTGCCATAGCCCATCGCCTCCAGCAATGCTGGGTGCGTGCCGCCTACTTCAGTTGCATGTACATAGCAGTAAGCGTTTTGTTGCAGGGCACGATAATCCTGTCCAAAGACGAAACCGGTAAAAACAATTCGTTTGTCGCCGCGGGCGCGCGCCTTCAAGTCGTTAATGTAGTCGTGCGCATACGGCGCATCGCCAACGATTAGTAAGCGATAGGCCGTGCGCACTTTTTTGAAAGCTTCGATAACGAGGTGCGCGTTGTTTTCCGGCTCGAGCCGGGAAACGTATAAGACATACCGGTTGGGTTCGGCGCGCCAGCGGCGAACTGCCGTGCGATCGGGCCGGCGCTCAACTTCTGAGCCATACGCAATCATAGTTGAAGGTGCGTTATACCGTGCCAGGTAGTAATCGTGAATGACCTGCGCATCCGTTACGATCGCGTTAGGAAGAATGGTAGTTAGACGCTCGGCCAGGAGATAGTAGCGCCGGCCCAGCCAGCCCCACTTTTTCCGTTTGTGTTCGAGGCCGTCAACGTTGATGACGACTGGGGTGCCTGTGAATCGCAGGATGGGAGCGAAAGGAGCGTTTGCAGCGTTGCATATTAGCACCGCGTCAAATCTCGCTGACACAGCATGCACCGCCGAGAGAAAAGCATGGACTACGGTGTCGAAGTACTTGTGCCGGATGGTAGGCAAAACCTTAAGGCGCACACCGTGATATTCGAGTTGTCGTGGTGAAACGTAATGTGCTCGACAATAAACTGTGACTTCATGGCCGCGCGCCACCAGGCGAGTCGAGAGATGCTCAGCGAATGTCTCGAACCCGCCGTAGCTGGCGGGTATCCCTCGTGTTCCAAGTATGGCGATGCGCATAAACGATCTACATCTGCGAGCCTTAGCGGCGGTTCGATTGAAGGGCGAATGCTTTCTCGTACACTGCCAGCGTGCGGCGCGCAGTTTCTTTCCAGTCGAACTGTTTCGCCCGTTGCATCCCTTTGACGCGCAGTTCAGAGCGAAAGTCTGAATCGCTGATCACCTTTTGGATCGCAGCAGCGATGGCGTTTACGTCAAATGGATCGATCATCAAGGCCGCGTCGCCGACGACTTCAGGCAAGCTTGTTTTGTTGCCGACGATGACGGGCGCGCCACACTTCATGGCTTCCAGGGGCGGCAAACCAAAGCCTTCGAAGTAAGACGGGTAAATGAAACAAAGCGCTCCGGAATACAATGCCGGCAGATCGGATTCTGGGACGTAGCCTGTCAGAATTATAGAATCGCCAACCTCCCGGTCCTTGAGCAACTGAAGTGTTTCATCATACAACCATGCGTTTTTACCAACTAAAACTAGTTGTGGAAGCTTACCTTCTGGCTGTTGCTGGTGCAACACTGAATATGCCTCGATGAGGCGCCGCAAATTCTTGCGCGGCTGTATCGAACCAACTGAAAGAATGTAACTTCGATCAATACCGTAAATTTGTCTAACCCGTTGAAGTTCGTTGTCATCGCGCACCGGGGCAAAGGCGTCGGGCGCTGCTAAAGGAACAACGTTAACTTTTTCCGGGCGCAAATGGTAAGTATCTATCAGGTCCGCTCGGGCATGCTCAGAGAGAGCGATAACCTGGGCCGCATTGCGCGCCGATCGGCGTACCGTCAAACGCAGTTGCATGCGACTGCGGCGTTTGAAAGTCTGCGGCAAATGCTCAAAGGATAAATCGTGAATACTGACAACGACCGGGCAGGGCGAAAATGGCGGGGCAGTAAATTGAACGTGAAGAACGTCGACTCGGTTGCGACGTAGTTCAGCGCTTAGTGTAAGTGGAATACGAACAAAGGGTGTGTGGGGCGGGGTGGTGCGAACCTGAAAATTTGGCCAGCGATTGCTGAATCGCTCTCGGGCTTCGCGCTTGGTGACAAAGATGGTGTACTGATTGACGTCATCGATCTCGGCCAGCGCCTCGATCAGATTCTTCGCATAACTCTCGTTACCACCAAGCTCGTTCCCAACTGAGTGGGCATCAATCGCTATGCGCAAGCGCTGCCGCTCCCTGGCAAAATCGCAATTTGGGAAGGACTCTTACTGCCGGCCCTATTTCTTCCCCGCGGCCGACGCTTGGCTGTCGCCACCCTGCTGACCGCGGGTGTCGCGCTCGCGGATACGAGCTGCTTTTCCGCGCAAGCCACGTAAATAATAAAGCTTGGCGCGGCGAACACGACCTCTCTTCACCACATCGATATGGTCCACGATAGTCGCGTGCAATGGAAAAATTCGTTCGACGCCAACGCCAAAGCTGGTTTTACGCACCGTAATCGTTTCGCGTGCTCCGCCGTGTTTGCGAGCGATAACAACTCCTTCGAAGGCTTGCAAACGCTCTTTGGTTTCCGACTCTTTAATGCGAACATGAACGCGCACCGTGTCGCCCGCCTGAAAATCAGGAACGTTCTTGCGCAACTGGGTTTCTTCAATACTGTCTAATCGGTTCATCTCAACACTCCAATAACAAAACTTATTTCAAAAGGTCCGGGCGATTTCGTTCCGTCTTCTTTAACGCTGCTTCGCGCCGCCAGCGCGCAATCTCTGCATGATTCCCATTTAACAACACTTCCGGAACTTCTAAACCGGAAAATTCCGGCGGCCGCGTGTATTGCGGACAATCCAAAAGACCTTCAGCAAACGATTCGTTCGTTGTCGAACACTCATTTCCAACTGCGCCGGGTAACAAACGAATCAACGCGTCAACGACAACCACCGCAGCTGGTTCGCCACCCGACAGGACATAATCTCCAATCGAAATTTCGTCGGTAACCAGTGCGTCGGCGACTCGCTCGTCAACGCCTTCATAGCGTCCGCAAACCAAGACAATGTGCGACGCGCTTTTTGAAAGATCCCGGGCCACTGCCTGCGTAAACACGCGACCCTGTGGCGATAAGAGAATTACGCGCGTTTGCGCCGCGTATTCAGCGCGGCCGGCTGCGCCACTCAATTCTTTCACTGCTGCAAAGATCGGTTCCGGCTTTAGCACCATCCCTTCGCCACCGCCAAACGGCCGATCGTCGACGATGTGGTGCTTGTCGCTCGTCCAGCGGCGCAGGTCATGCGCCTTTAGTTCAACCAGGCCAGCTGCGCGCGCCCTGCGGATGATGCCGTAATCAAACGCCTCGCGGAAAAAATCCGGGAAGATGGTGATGATATCGCAGCGCAGCACTTTAGAATTTCAAGACTTTAAAGATCCAACAACCCTTCGGGTGGATCGATTAGCACTTCTTTGCGCGAAACATCAATCTTAACCACCATCGATTGGACCATTGGTATTAGATGTTCTCTGGCAGCCTCGTCTTCAACAACCAGCAACTCGACGCCGCCGGTCCGCAGCAATCCGCGCACAATACCAAGTTTTGGGCCATCTTCGACTACAACCGAGCACCCTTCGAGTTCCCAGTGGTAATACTCATTTTCAGAGAGCTTCATGCGTTCCGCTTCGGGTAACGCAAAATCAAATCCTATTAGCGACTTCGCAGAGTCGCTGTCGTCGTAACCTGCGAATTTCAGAACTATGCGATCGTTTTGCAACCAATGATTTTCAAGTTCCAGCGGTTTCGTTTCAGCGGAACCGATCGCAAATATCGCCGACACTTGTTCAAAACGCTCAGGAAAATCAGTCAAAAGTTCGGCAATAATCTCGCCTTTCAAGCCTCGCGTCCTGACTGCGCGAGCCACAACGATTAACTCAGAATCATTCCTGGCTGCCGGCGATTTCATTCCACGATTTCAAGGACAAAGCGATGTTTTTTCTTCAGACTCACCGCGTGGGCCAAGGCGCGTAACGCGCGCACTGTGCGTCCCTGTCTGCCAATAATCTTACCCATGTCAGCGGGAGCCACTCGCACCTCGATCAGCGTCGCTCCTTCACGCTTCACCTCGCGGACGTTCACCGCTTCCACGTCGTCTACCAACGCCCTAACGATCATGTCGACGGCTTCTTTCATCTTCTTCGGATTTTGGGCGCGCTAGGCCTCAGGCTGCGTTTGCGCCGCTTCTTGCTTGCCGCCGGCTTTGATTAGGCGGCCAACGGTGTCTGTCGGCTGCGCACCCTTTCCGATCCAGTAACGAACACGATCCATATCCAGCTTAATCTCGGCGGGCTCATGCGTCGGATTATAGGTGCCGAGATTTTCCAGATAGGCTCCGTCTCGCTTTGATTGTTTCTCCTTCACTACCACTCGGTAAGAAGGACGTTTCTTCGCGCCGGTGCGCATTAACTGAATTGCTAACAAAACTTTTCCTCCGCTCTGTATGTCAACTAGATCGTCGAGTCACTAGTGATTACTCGTTACTTTTCACTCGTGACTTATTACGCTTTTACCGTCTGCGTTTCTTTTTCTTCTTCTTAAGTTTCTTTCTTGATGGCGCTGACGGTAACAATTGATTTTCGTCACCGTTGTCGCCCAACCCTGCCAGCTCAGGTACGCCCACCATGCGTCGCATCATCTTGCCTTTGAGCCCGCTGCCGCCGAACATTCCCGAACTGCTCAACTGCCTCATCATTTGCCGCATCTCGATGTATTGCTTGATGAGCTTGTTGACTTCGGCCACTGATGTTCCGGAACCACGTGCGATGCGGCGCCGCCGGTTCGCATTCAATATCCTGTGGTCTGTTCGCTCCGTGTGCGTCATTGAGTCGATGATTGACTCAGTACGCTTCAGCTCCTTCTCCATCTGCTTCGATTGCTCTTCATCCAGTTGCGGCATACCCATGCCACCCAGCAGCTGATCGGGAAGAAGCTTCATAATCTTTGAGAAAGAACCCAGTTTCTTGACTTGCCGCAATTGCGAACGAAAGTCGTCGAGCGTGAACTCGTTTTTCTGAAGCTTCTTTAGCTGCTCCTCAGCTTCAGACTGATCGACCTTCGACTGGACCTCTTCGATGAGCGACAGTACATCGCCCATGCCGAGAATCCGCTGCGCCACACGATCCGGATAAAACGGTTCCAGCGCATCATACTTTTCGCCCACACCGACGAACTTTACGGGCTGCCCGATCACCTGCTTGATGGAAAGCGCTGCGCCGCCGCGCGCATCTCCATCCATCTTCGTAAGCACAACGCCGGTGATGCCGATGCGACGGTGAAACTCTTCAGCAGAACGAACCGCATCCTGGCCCGTCATTGCGTCAGCGACAAACAGAATCTCAACTGGGTGGGTTTCGCTTTTGATGTTGACGAGTTCCGTCATCAACTCTTCATCGATATGCAGTCGTCCCGCCGTATCGATGAGCAGCGTATCGAACCCGGTTTGTTGTGCGTGCTTTAAAGCTCCGCGCACCAACGTCAGCGGATCGTTCGTCTCGGTTTGTTCAAAGATCTGTTGTCCGGTCGCCCGGGCAATAACCTTAAGCTGTTCGCGCGCCGCCGGCCGGTAAACGTCAACGGAAAGCAGTAAAGGCTTACGATCCTGATTGGCCGCGAGCCAGCGCGCTATCTTCCCCGTCGAGGTCGTCTTGCCTGAACCCTGCAGGCCCACGATCATGACGACATTCGGGATCTGTTTGGTAAAGACCAGTCGCGAAGACTGGCCGCCCAGCAGGTCGACCA
>JBDUCC010000147.1:0-7984 GCA_040003675.1 bacterium
CGGCAACGAGCCACCGCAAACTAACAGTTTGCTTTACATCTCGCCCTTAGGCGCCAAATGTTCACTTTGACGCGTTCCTTTAGAGAACGAGCACGCCGCTGTACTCTTGCGCATTTGTCCTTTAATACTGTTTTGTTACGATTCATGCAATGCAATCATTCGATACTAAAGATATTGATTCTCAGCCGGATGCGAATTTGCCGTTCATAGTAATAATTGGTCGCGTGGAAGAATTGCCGGTCGGAAGCCGCAAAACGATCGAATTGCCGAACGAACGCGAGATTGTTCTGTACAACATTAATGGCGAATTCTATGCCATCGAAAATTCCTGCCCGCATAAAGGCGCGCCGCTGTCAGAGGGAATACTTTGCGATCGAGTGATCGAGTGCGATTGGCATGGCTGGCAATTCGATTTGCGAACCGGCGAATGCCTGACCGTTCCGGAGAAGATTGAGGCTTATAAGGTAGTTGTGGAAGACGGGCTAGTGAAGATCCTTATCTAGTGCCGGCAAGAAGATTTACCATTTTCCATTCCTCATTTGCCATTGAGTACAAAGCTGTTCCTATCACACCGACTGAGCTACCTGGTACTACGATTTCAGCCCGCGGTCTAAATGGAAAATGAGAAATGGAAAATGGCAGATGGTAAATCGCTTGGCTCTTTCGTCGGGTCTGAAGAACAAAACTATTGCTCGCCATCATTCCCGATAGCCTCTACCGGACAACACAACACCGCCTCTTCACACAACGCCTTTTCTTCTTCCGTATCTGGTTGTTTGAAAACAAAAGAGTAGTTGTGCTTGTCTGAACGCATGAAATTCTCGGGCGCAGTATCGCGACAAACATCACAGTCGATACAGGTCGAGTCGACGTAATAGGCGCCGGGAATGTTCTCGTTAACGCGGTCGTTCTTGTCAGGCATAAAGCAGAGGTCAGAAGTCAGAGGTCAGAAGTCAGAGGTCAGAGGTCAGAGGTCAGAAAGTCAGAAGTCAGAGACAGGGATCAGCAAACCGATCTCTGACTTCTGACCTCTGACCTCTGACTAGGGATGTGTCATCTCTTCGGGCTTGACGTACTTGTCAAAATCTTCGCCGCTCAAGAAGCCCAACTCCAACGCTGACTCACGCAGGCTGATCCCTTTCTTGTGCGCGTTCTTTGCCACTTGCGCTGCCTTGTCATAACCAATGTGCGGATTCAGCGCCGTTACCAGCATCAGCGAGTTTTTCAAGTAATCGTCAATCTGTTTGCGATTTAATTCAATTCCCTTAATGCAGTATTCAACAAAGCCATGGCACGCATCTTTCAGCAAGCGAGTCGAATGCAGGAAGTTGTGAATCATCACGGGCTTGTAAACATTCAACTCAAAATTGCCCTGCGAGCCGGCGATAGTGATGGCGGTATCGTTACCGAAAACCTGGACGGCCACCATTGTCATCGCTTCGCTTTGAGTAGGATTCACCTTGCCGGGCATGATTGACGAGCCGGGTTCATTTTCAGGCAGCGTCAATTCACCCAAACCACAGCGCGGGCCTGACGCGAGCCAGCGAATGTCGTTGGCGATCTTCATTAGCGACGCCGCCAGCGTTTTTAGTGCTCCGCTCGCAAAAATAATTTCGTCGTGAGCGGAAAGCGCCGCAAATTTGTTGGGATGTGATTTGAAAGGCAGTCCCGTCAGCTCTGCAATCTTCCGCGCCGCCCGATCACCGAATTCCGGATGCGAATTCAGACCGGTGCCGACGGCGGTGCCGCCAATAGCCAAATCCAACACACCGGGCAACGCCACCTGCAAACGCTCGATGTCTCTTTCGAGCAGACTGGCCCAGCCCGACATCTCCTGGCCCACAGTTAAAGGAGTTGCGTCCTGAAGATGGGTGCGCCCAATCTTGACGACGTCCTTAAACTCGTCAGCTTTCGCATTGATCGCATCATGTACGTTTTGAATTTCAGCGATCAATCCAGTCAACTGCTCGGCTGCGGCGATGTACATCGCCGTCGGAAAGGTGTCGTTTGACGACTGCGACATATTGACGTCGTCGTTCGGATGGATTGGTGTTTTACTTCCCAGAACACCGCCCGCGATCTCAATCGCGCGGTTCGAAATCACTTCGTTGGCATTCATGTTTGTCTGGGTGCCGCTGCCGGTTTGCCAGACGCGCAACGGAAAATGATTGTCAAGCTTGCCGGCGATTACTTCATCCGCCGTTTGCTCAATAAGTTTCAGCTTGTCGCTTGGAAGTTTCCCCAGTTCCTGATTGACGAACGCCGCGGCTTTTTTCAGGAGGCCGAACGCGCGAATCATTTCGCGCGGCATGCGATCCTCGCCGATGGCGAAATGGATCAGGCTGCGCTGGGTTTGCGCGCCCCAATACTTGTCCGCAGGCACTTCAATCTGGCCCATCGAATCGGTCTCGATCCGAGTTCCGCTTTGCTTCTTTGTCTGTTCTTGAGGCATAGGGGGTGTTTGCACTTAAACCGTGCAGCGTCTCCATTGTACACCGTTGGTGTAACCTGACAGCAACCAGCTTAAAGCTTGTCAAGGTTCATAGGCATGCTATAAAGTTTCGCCATCAACCCGTTACAACCTGAGTTCATAATTCTCGACCAAGGGTATGTCGTCTCCCGCCCCAAATTCCCCTGCCCCCGATACGAGCGCGCAACGGGCTCTCATTCTCGTTGTCGAGCGCAATCCCATGGTGCAACGTCTGGAGCGTTTTTTTCTCGAGAAAGCCGGCTTTAGCGTCGAGTTTACTGAGGACGGTCTCACGGCCCTGGCGCGCGCGCGGGAGCTGAAGCCCAGAATCGTGGTAACAGAAATCCTGGTACCGAAGCTTGATGGTCTAAGCCTTTGCAGCCGGATAAAGTCGAGTGCGGAAACAAAGCACATTTTGGTGATGATCTTCAGTCACCTGCAAGCAGAGGATCGAGCCCGAGAGGCGGGCGCGGACGCTTTTCTTGCCAAGCCCCTCGAGGAAGAGTTGCTGATCGAAACTTTGGAAAAGCTGCTGGCTTTGCAAAAGCACTCAGCAGGAGAAGGAAATTAATGGCGGGTAGGATATTAACGGGTTGCGCCGGACTCGATGAAGTGCTTGGCGGCGGGGTTCCAGCGAACACGATTAGCGTGATTATGGGGGCGCCTGGTACCGGCAAAACACTTCTCGCCGAGCAATTGGCTTTTGCCAATGCAACGCCGGAAACGCCGGTGTTGTATCTAACAACCCTGTCCGAGCCGCTCGAGAAATTCATTGTTCATGGGCAAACGCAGCAGTTCTTCGATACTGCCAAAGTCGGTGTCTCGGTACTTTACGAAGACCTGGGCTTAATACTGCGACAGTCAGGCGTCGATCAATTACCCGAGCTGGTTACGAATCTACTGATGGAGCATCGGCCGCGCTTTGTTTTCATCGATTCATTCAAGGCGCTTACGGAACTGTTGGTAACACCTCAGGAGCGCCGCACCGTTATTTATGATCTGGCGAGCGTTCTGTCGTCCTATCAATGCACCAGTTTCCTGGTGGGCGAGTATGCGCAGGAGACGCTGACCGAACTGCCGGAGTTTGCGATTGCAGACGTGGTCCTGCAATTGATGAAGTATTCGACCAACGTCCGTGAGCAGCGGTTCCTGAGAGTTGAAAAGCTACGAGGCTCATATTCAATACCCGGCATGCATGCCTTTTCCATTGATGCCAAGGGCGTTGAAGTTTATCCGCGGCTCCTGACGCCAACGGTTAGCCCGAACTATTTGCCGAAACTGGAACGCGTCGAAACCGGCATTTCAAATCTGGACGACATGATCGCGGAAGGCTTTTGGCGCGGCAGCACAACGCTGATTGCCGGGCCAACCGGCTCGGGCAAAACGATCATTGGTTTGCATTTCATCACGCAGGGCGCGCTAAAGGGAGAGCAAGGCCTGTATGTCGGGTTTCAGGAAAACCCTACCCAACTCGCACGCGTCATGAAGAATCTGGGTTGGAAGCCGGAGAAGCTGTTGAACGGCGGTGGTTTCGATCTGCTATACAAGTCTCCGGTTGAATTGCAGCTCGATACTGTCACCAGCGAGATATTTCAGCGCGTCAGGGAAGGAAAAGTGAAGCGGGTGGTCATCGACGCCCTTGGGGATCTGGAACGCAGCAGTTTCGATCGGCAACGCTTCTCAGACTTTATCTATGCCGTGACGCAGTGGTTTGCCGCGGAAAACGTGACCTGCCTGATGACGCAGGAGTTGTCGAATTTGTTCGAGATTCATGGCATCAGCGATCAGGAAGGTTCAAACATGGCCGACAACGTAATCCTGCTGCGATTCAAGTCCGGAACTGAGATGCAGCGCACGTTGAGGATCATCAAAACGCGGGGCAGTGCTCACGATAATCGGGAACACGAGCTGGAGATCACAAACAAAGGCGTTGTAATAAAGAAGGCCTAGGAGTTCAAAGTTATTGTTATGGCCGAGCCGGGGTTTGTAAAAAAAGATCCGTCCCGCCGGTTGGCAGAAATCAACCGCGCCATCACCACCTCACTAAACTTTGATGAAGTACTGGACCTGATTGTCCAAAACGCTGCTCAACTCGTTGGCGCAAACGTTAGCGTTTTGCTGCTCGTGGATCAGCACGGTCAACTGCGTATTCGCGCCGCGCACGGGATCGGTTCCGATCTGGCCAAAGTATTTACCGGTCGTATGGAAGAAGACGTAGTCCGTCAACTCCGCACTGCGCTACCACTTGGTCCCGAAGAAGTGCTCGTGTCAGTGCCTGTGATCGCCAAGCAATCATTGAACGGCCTGCTGGTAATTGCGCGCGCCGAACCGTTGGATAGCGATGAACAGTGGCAGTTGTCGGCGTTGGCCGATCAAGCGGCAATCGCGCTACGCAATGCCCGCCTTTATGAAATGGAATTGGCCGAGGCCACGCGTGAGCGTGATGAAACGGTTGAGGCCTTGCGCGAGTCGAAGCAGAAAATTGTCACGATCCTCGAGAGCATTACCGATCTGTTTTATTCACTGGATCGGGAATGGCGTTTCACAGATATCAATAAACAGACTCTGCTGCGCTTTGGTAAAACTCGCGACGAACTGCTCGGCAAGATAATCTGGGAAGTCTTTCCTACCACCGTAGCCTCCGCACTCTATCCGAATTCTCACCAGGCGATGAAAGACTTAACGCCCCGCCACTTTGAGTTGCAATCGACGATCCTTCCGGGCATCTGGTTTGAAGCCCACGTTTACCCCTGGGAAGAAGGGGTGTCGGTCTACTTGCGCGATATCACCGAACGCAAACACGCAGAGCAGGAAATACGTTTTCAGGCGCACCTGCTGGATGCGGTCGAACAAGGTGTCATTGCCACAGACCTCGAAGGCAAGATTATTTATTGGAATTCGTTCGCCGAGCGGCTGTATGGATGGCCGGCGTCGGAGGCGCTCAATGCAAACATAATGGACATCACGCCTGCTGGCACGGTGCGCGAGCAAGCGGCGGAGATTCTCTCCAATTTAAAGCAGGGAAAGAGCTGGTCGGGAGAGTTTCTGGTTAAGCGCCGCGATGGTGTCGAGTTTCCGGTAATGGTGACTGACTCGCCTATCCTCGACGAAGGGGGAAACCTCATCGGCATTGTGGGTGTTTCCGTTGATAACACCAGCCGCCGCCGTACTGAAGAGGAGCGAGACAAATTGCTGGCGCGCGAGCAACAGGCGCGCGCAGAAGCCGAAGATGCCAATCGTTTGAAGGATGAATTTCTTGCGACCCTATCGCATGAGTTGCGCAACCCGCTGAACGTGGTAATCGGTTACGCGGAAATTCTACGGCGCAGCGACGAAAGCCAGCCACACTCATTTGTAGTTAAGGCCGCCGATACCATCCGGCGCAATGCCCTCGCCCAGGCGCAACTCGTTTCCGACTTGTTGGATCTCTCGCGTTTGCAAATGGGCAAGCTGGCGCTCAACCAGCAACCGGTTTCGCTTTCGACCATCATCACCGACGCCGTGGAAACCGTAAGGACTGAAGCGACGGCCAAGCGAATCACCCTGAAGATTGATTTAGATCCGGAGATTCTCGTAATCGAAGGCGATCCTGTTCGTTTGGGCCAGGTCGCGTGGAATCTGCTGAACAACGCCGTCAAGTTTACGCCCGTGGATGGCAAGGTGAAGATTACACTAACGAGAGACGGCGAAGATGCGCTGCTGACTATTGAAGACGACGGCCAGGGAATTTCGCCCGAGTTTCTGCCGCACGTCTTCGAAATTTTTCGGCAAGCCGATGCCAGCAGCGCTCGGCGGCAGGGCGGCATGGGCATCGGCCTCGCACTTGTCAAACAACTTGCCGAGCTGCATGGCGGTCGCGTTAGCGCCGAATCTAAAGGAGCCGGCGAGGGCGCGCGCTTCTCAGTTTGGATTCCTTTGTATAAGGCCGGCGCGGCTGGCCTCGCCTCGGAGAGTACGGGAGCCACGGGAGCGCTAAACCGAAGATTCATTCTGGTGGTGGACGACTCGGCTGAAACAACGGACATGCTGGGCAGACTGCTGCAACTGGAAGGCGCTTTTGTCGAATCAGCTCGCAGCGGCGCCGAAGCGCTTGAGATTGCGCGGCGTAAGAATTTCGATCTTGTGGTTTCGGATATTTCGATGCCGGAGATGGATGGTTATCAACTGCTGCGAAAGTTGCGCGAGTTGCCATCAATGGCTAATGTGCCGGCGGTGGCGTTGACTGGGTATGGACGTGGCGCCGATGTTGAGCGCGCGCTTGAAGAAGGCTTTGCCGAACACCTGACTAAACCACTCGACCTCGATCAACTGCTGCAGATTGTGCGTCGCCTCACTGACGGGAAAACCACCGAGTAAATAACTAAACAACTTCACCGCCGGAATCTTTCCACGCTTTCCAACCACCGGCCATTGAGAAAACACTTGTGTAGCCCATGGTTTGCAGCACGTCGGCGGCAAGTGCAGAACGAAAGCCGCCGCCGCAATAAAGAATCAGCTCAGTTGATTTGTCAGGCACTGCAGCCTCGATGTCGCGTTCGATGATGCCTTTGCCAAGATGCTCCGCCCCGGCAGCGTGACTGTCTTCCCATTCATTGTCCTCGCGGACGTCGATTAGCCTGGCATCGGCATTGGCCTTCATCCGGTCTTTTGTTTCTTCCACCGTTACTTCGCGGATGCGACTCTTCGCGTCGTTAACAACTCTTAAAAAGCCTTCAGAATGTTCCATGATTTGTCCTTAAGCAGCTATCCGCAGATTACACAGATTACACAGATTCAGCATTGCGGAACCGCGAGCGGTAGCGACCGGATGCCACACTCAACTGGGTGCGGCGCGAAAAAGTCATTTCATTGTTACCGCCTCTTGCTGGCCGAAGCAGCACTCCTCCCCAGGAACAGTTGAGTCTAGCATCCGGTCGCTACCGCTCGCGGTTCTGCATGCTGAGTCTGCGTAATCTGTGGATAACGAAAAACACCTCGGATCAATGTGCATTGGATGAAATTGCGCCGAATGATTATAATGCCCGTCTCTAATATTAAGCATGAAAAGAACGATAACAAGTGACGGGTTCAATCCGGCATTTGCAAGCTTGTTACTTTTCGCTCGTCACGGGAGGCCCTGATTTCATTGGCAAACGAACAGTTTGACGTCACCATCATTGGCAGTGGACCAGGCGGCTATGTTGCCGCAGTTCGAGCCGGGCAGTTGGGACTAAAAGTCGCCATCATCGAAAAAGATACGCGTCTCGGTGGCACGTGCACCTTGCGTGGTTGTATCCCCACCAAACAGATGCTGATGTCGGCGCACGTCTATGAACAGATGCAACACGCGGCGGATTTCGGCGTGCAGGCGACCGGAATTCAACTCGCTTTTGCCGACGTGCAAAAACGCAAAGACAAAGTGGTGCTCAAGAATTCCAAGGGCATCGAATACCTGATGAAGAAACACAAGGTGACGGTGTTCAAAGGAACCGGCAAGCTGGCGTTGCCGGGCAAGGTCGAGGTCACCGGCGCCGA
>JBDUCC010000148.1:0-7944 GCA_040003675.1 bacterium
GTCGCCTTAACTCACCACGTTTGGTCCGGCAGTTATTGAAGCATCGCACCGTTAGACTGTCAAGCTACAAGGGCCAACGACGCCCGAAGGCAAATAGGATTTTTCATTTCCCATTTTACGGTTTAGCCCTTACCATTTCCCACCATGCGACGCGCAATCTACCCCGGCTCATTCGATCCAGTCACAAACGGACACCTTGACATCATCGAACGGGGTTGCAAGTTGTTTGATGAGATCATCGTAGCAATCCTGGTCCATCCTGAAAAGCAGCCCTTTTTTACCATTGAGGAGCGACGCGAAATGCTATCGCAGGTGCTGCAACAAATTGATCGTGGCTCCTGCAAAGTTCGCGTTGATCATTTCCAGGGGCTGCTGGTCCAATATGCGGTTGCGCAACAGGCAAATGCGATCGTGCGCGGCATCCGGGCGATTTCCGACTATGAATACGAGCTACAGATGGCGTTGATGAACCGGCGGCTGGAGCCTTCGATAGAAACCGTTTTCATGATGCCCGCCGAAACCTACTCCTACGTCAGCTCGCGCCTGGTCAAAGAAGTATTTCAGTTGGGCGGCAAACTCGATGGGTTAGTGCCGCCGGCGGTGGAAGCACGCATGAAACAGAAAGTTACATACGGCGCCAATGACTAAACCAGCCTCATCGCTTTTTCCAGTTTCAGAAAACGTCGCGAAGATGCAGGCCTCGTCCACCCTTGCTGCCATGCAAGCGGCCGAAGCGTTGCGCGCGCAAGGTGTCAGCGTTGTCGACTTTGGTGCGGGTGAGCCCGATTTCGATACTCCGGACAACATTAAGCAAGCTGCTGATCGGGCGATGGTCGCGGGTCGCACAAAATACACAGCGACCGCGGGCACGCGCGAACTACAACAGGCGATCATCGATTTTTACCAACGCGAGTTCGGTGCGGGCTATGAGCGGTCGGAGGTGATGGGAACTTCGGGTGGTAAGCAGGCGATATTTAATGCCGTCGTGACGCTGGTAAATCCGGGCGACGAAGTGCTGCTGGCAAAGCCTTACTGGGTGACCTTTCCGGAAATTGTAATTTTTGCAGGCGCGACGCCGGTATTTATTGAGACCGAAGAATCCGGCTTTTTGCTGACGGCCGCGCAGGTTGAGAAAGCGATAACCCCGCGCACCAAACTGATAATTCTTAACTCGCCGAACAATCCTTCAGGCCGAGTGATTCCGACGGGTGAATTCGAACGAATCATGCAGCTACTGGCTGAGCGCGGCATCTACGTGGTTTCGGACGAATGCTATTTGCGTTTTGTTTACCCGCCGGCTGAAGTTTTCAGTGCGGCTGCTTTTCCTGACAGGCTGCGACAGCGTCTTTGCATCGCCGGTTCATTCTCTAAAACATATGCGATGACGGGTTGGCGCATAGGCTATGCGCTGGCGCCGCGCGAATGGACCAGCGCAATGTTAAAGGTCCAGGGACACTCAACCAGCAATGCAAACTCAATTGCACAAAGTGCGGCAGTCGAGGCACTGAATGGGCCCCAGGATTCTGTGGCCGCGATGCTCAACGAGTACACCGCGCGGCGCGCCTGGTTGCTGAATGCACTAAAAGAAATTCCGCGCCTGAGTTGCGCCGAGCCGGAAGGCGCCTTTTATGTTTTTCCCAACGTGCGAAACTGCTTGAATGCGGAGGTGAAAAGCTCCGCTGATTTTGCCACTCGTTTGCTTGAGGAAGAGCAGACGGTTGTTACTGATGGCGCTGCCTTCGGTGCCGAAGGCTGTATTCGTATTTCCTATGCTACTTCGATGGAGCAGTTGCGCGAAGGTGTGACACGAATCAAACGCTTCGTTGAAGGCCTGAGCTAAACCCGCCAAAATCTATTCGCAGCTTACACAGATTACGCAGAACAGAATGCAAACAGGATCGGCGAGAAACTGCCCTTCCCGAATCTCTTCCGGTTTTAATCAGCGAAATCTGTCTAATCTGCGGATTAGGGCTGAAGAAACTCATTCAACCCAACCTTGCAAACAAAAAGGGCGGCGACTGAATCCAGTCGCCGCCCTCTCTGCTGTTCGAGAACACCTTTAATAAAGGTTGAAGTTGTATTCCAGTTGAATGTACATGGAAACTTGGCGTCCATCCTTGGTGGCGGGAACAAACCTGATTTGCCTGGCTGCGGCAATCGCCCGCTCCGTCAAGCCAAACGGCAGACCGGAGACGGCTTTAATGTTTGTTACCTGCCCGCCGGAAGTAAATACTGCTCGCAGCACGACTGTGCCAGTGATCTGGTTCTTTCGTGCATCTTCCGTGTACTGCGGCTCTGGCTTGGAAAGAACTCGCGCTTTCGAGTTCACGTCCTTGCCGCTAAACACCTTGTTATAGTCAGTACCGCCACCGCCGCCGCCGGGACCGCCACCGCCATCATTGCGATCGCCACCGCCGGTGTTGCCGCCGCGACCTGGTCCGTACCCGCCGCCTTCGCCCGGTCCCATACCGCCACCGGTTCCGGTGCCCATACCGTTGCCAGTGCCGGGACCTGACGATGGATCAGTGCTTTTGGACTCGCGTAGACCGTAGTTAAGATTGCGCGTATCTGGTGGAAACAACATTGGATCGGCAACAATCGTAGCCGCCACGGGTAAGGACGGATTCTTTATCGCAGGCGGGTGCGGGTCTGGAGCTACAACCTGCGGAATCGTCAGTGAAGCTTGCGGGGTTTTTCCAAAGGACGCGGGTTTCTCTTCCTGGCGCCCGCCACCGCCGCCACCGCCGGCCTTTTCCTGTTTTGGCTTGCTGCCGCCGCCGTCGCCTTTGGCTTGTCCCGCCGTGCCTTCGTCTGGAGTGGGCTGGTCAGCGGGAATATCGATCAGTTGATCGACAACCAATTCTTCGGCCGCTGCCTGTTCCTGATCGTGGCGCGTTTGCACCCGATCAAGCCACAGAATTCCAAACACGGCTGTGATCATGACAAATAGTGCTGTCAACACGCCCGTGGCAACGTTTGGCTGCGACAGAAAGCGCCAACCCGCCTGGCCATAGCCGGTGATCATGCGCTTCGAGAAGAAAAATGGGTCGCGCTTAAATTCGGGCCAAGTTAATTCCGATTCATGGGCCACTTCGCGAAGTGCGGCGCTCAGACGCGCCATCAATCCAGCGTCGTCGATAAAAGTCAGGTGATATTCGCCGCGGGGCAAAACAACAGCACCTGCCGCCCCCGCAAGGATGGGCGCAGCAACGCGGTCATTAAAAGTCTGGCCACCCACAACCTTCTTTTCCGGTTCCGCCATAGGCGCGGTTAAGGGAGTTCCATCCACGGGACAAAAACTGAACTTGTCCGCGAACTCTTCTCTGCAAGTGGAACAAAACTTCATTGCACGTACCTCTTTTTGGCTTTGGGGGAGCAGTACTGAATTTGCAGCATCTGCGTTTCCAAACTCCTGATAATAACTGTTTGCGACGCGATGATCGAGTTCTTTTGAAGGCTCGGGAGCAATCCAGCGATCAAGCAAACTCTTCAAATCCTCTTCCGAGACAAAGTTGTCTCCCGGGTCAATGCTGCTCATTTAAGCCTTCTCCAAAGTAACAATTTCCCTGTTGCTATTCAAATAAGGTTGCAGCGTTTTCCTGAGCCGGCCGCGGGCCCGGTGTAGCCTTGCTTTTACCGCGCCGACATCGCTGCCCACCATGCTCGCAATTTCGTTCAGCGAGATTCCTTCATATTCGAAAAGAACTAACGCTTCGCGCTGTAAAGGAGGCAAGTTTGCCACCGCTTCCGCTACCGTTGAAGACAACTCGTTCTCCAGCATTCTACCGAGCGGCGCTTTACTAACAGCTACAAAATCATTCTCATCGAATTCATCCAGGGCCGACTCTCGCCCCAAGGTGCGCAACTGCTTAAGCCAAAGATTCCGAGTGGCCGCCAATAGATAGGTTCGCAAGGACGCCCGCCCGGGATCGAAACTCGCTATCCTCTTAATCAAACTCAGGAAACAGTCGTGGGTTAAGTCTTCGGCATTTTCGACGTTTCCTGACAACCGGTAAGCAAAACGAAACACTGGTTTTCGATGCCGTTCATACAACTCCTGGAAAGCGGCCGCGTCGCCAGCTCCTGCCGATTCAAGCAAAAATTCGTCTGTGTTTCTATCTGGCAATCGCCACTCGATTCTGCAGGAATCGCTTCCTACTAGTATTACCGACAAACCGGTAAAGGATACGGCTTTCCTTCAACTTTCGTTCGCCGGAGACGCCATTTCAAATAACCGGGCTGACAAAACTGCGGACAGCGGTCATGTTTATGAGCTTGTTCAAGCTTAACAGCTGTCCAATACTGTTCAACCCGAGGCTTTGGATGCATTTAGAGGGCAAACGGTTGACGACTAAATATCGTGCCTCTAAGATGTTTTCGCCTCCCTTTTTCGCCTAAAATGCGGACTGAGCTGGTCATTATTCAAGCGGGAACTCTATGAACATCCCTGTATTTGCTGGTTTTCTTAAGAAGATAACTCTGCTGCTCTCGATTGCTGCGGCTTCTCAAACGCTCGTCTTTCCGCAGTCGTCGACCACTCCCGAGCGATTCCAGCTTTTGAATGGCCTCCGTGTTTTAGTGCTGATGCGACCCGGCGACCAGGATGTTTTGCTGAAACTGCGAATCAATAGTGGCGCCGCTTTTGATCTCTCGGCCAAAGCGGGCAGCATGGCACTTTTGGGTGATCTACTCTTTCCCAACCCCGCCACCCGCGAATACTTCACCGAAGAAATGCAGGGACGGCTCAACGTGGCGACGGATTACGACTCCATTACCATCACCATGCAAGGCCAGGCTAAGCAGTTCGAAAAAATGGCTGAGATCCTCCGCACGGCACTGGTCACGACCCAACTGACTCCTGAAAACGTTGCGCGGGCCCGTGACGGCCGCGTCAAGATATTAAAGGACACGGGCATTTCGCCGACGATTTTGGCGGACCGGGCCATTGCCGCCAGGCTTTTCGGCGACTTTCCTTATGGACGTCCTTACACCGGAACGGTCGAATCGCTCGAGCGGATCGATCGTGGCGATCTGATGTTGGCACGCGAACGTTTCCTGAATCCCAACAATGCGACCCTCGTAATTATCGGTGGTGTCGAACGACCGCGCGTCAACCGCGCCTTGCGCCAATTACTCGGCGGGTGGCGCAAAAGTGAAAAAGTCGTCCCGGCAACCTTTCAACAACCCGCCGTACCCGATGCACGCATACTCATCATGAATGCCCCGGCGGACCAAAGTGCTGAAGTCAGACTGGCAGTGCGTGGTTTTGCCCGCAGCGATCCGGATGTTCAGGCAGCATCGTTGCTCGCCCTTGTCGTCCTGAAGCGCTGGGAGACACTTCTCCCCGATTTGGCGCGTAACCCGGTTTTCGTCAGACACGATGCGTTTGTGTTACCCGGCTGGTTCGTGTTGGGGGCAACTGTGGACAATTTGTTGGCTGCCAAAACCCTCTCGACTGCACAGGAAGTAGTAAAGTCACTAAACAACCAGCCGGTAACCGAAGCAGAGCTTGAGGCAGCAAGAAGCCAGGCCATCGCCGCGCTTAGCAAACACCTCAGCACAAAGGACGGTGCTGCCGAGGCCTGGCTCGACGTTGATACTTATTCAGTCAAAGCCGGTGACGAACAGTTGGGGTTGCTGTCAAGAATCTCCTCGAGCGATCTAAAGCGGGCGGCGAACCGGTTATTTTGGGATGTACCGCTTGCATCAGCGGTGATTGGAAACTCCGAAGTTCTCAAACCACAAATTGAACGTTACGGGAAGATAGAACTCTTTGGTGAACTACCCGCATCTTCCAACGTGACAGCGGATCCGAAGTCAGCCAAGCCGCACACATCACCTTCTCCGAAACCTGAGTAATCACAAATCATTCGCAACCTGCCTGCAACCATATAAACAGCAACTTTCGCTTAACCTGTGTCTGACGAAGAAAGCGCAAAGAAACGCGAGCAAGCGCAACGCATCCGCGAAATGTTCGCGGCGATCGCCACTCGTTATGATCTTTTAAATCACTTGCTTTCGGGTAACGTCGATCGGCGCTGGCGAAGCCTGGTAGTGAAGAGAGTAGCCGCTACGTTGCCGCCCTCTGACGCTCGCATTCTTGATGTAGCGTGCGGTACGGGCGATCTTTCGTTGGCGTTAGTTGCTGGGACACAGGCCGAGTTAGTGGGGCTGGACTTTTGCCGGCCCATGCTCGACATTGCTGCTGCCAAGTCCAAAGAACGGGGAGTGACAATTCCTTTCGTGGAAGGCGATGCGCTGAACCTTCCTTTTAGTGATCAGTCGTTCGATGGTGTATCCATAGCTTTTGGTCTTCGCAACCTTGCGAGCCTCGATGAAGGCTTGAGAGAATTACTAAGAATTTTACGGCCGGGCGGAACAGTCGCGGTACTTGAGTTTTCAAGGCCCCAAACACCGATTTTACGAACATTGTTCCGTCTTTAC
Source organism: bacterium (assembly GCA_040003675.1). Taxonomy (GTDB): domain Bacteria; phylum Acidobacteriota; class Blastocatellia; order Pyrinomonadales; family Pyrinomonadaceae; genus PSRF01. The sequence continues at coordinate 6,445 of JBDUCC010000148.1, forward strand.
TTTACGAAGCTGCTGCCGTTTTTTGGCGGGTTGATAAGCGGATCGAAAAGCGCTTATCAGTATTTACCGGATTCGGTTTCGCGCTTTCCGGACCAGAGTTCGCTTGCCGAGATGATGAAAGGGATTGGCTTTACCGAGGTCACCTTTCAAAATCTGACTGGCGGGATCGCGGCCCTGCATCTTGGCAGGAGGGCAAAGTAGGACGGGCATTCTTGGCCGGTCCGAAGCGAAATGGAGACAGACAGGAATGTCTGTCTTACAAAAGATTGGTTACAAGCACGTGTGCTTGCAACCATAAGAGCGTAGCCTGGAGGAATTCCTGGCGAGTGTACGGTTGTCGGGGCCACGCACTCATTTCCAGCTTCCTCGCAGGCTACGTTCTTATTTATTAAGGATGCTCGCTTCCTTCGGCGAGCTCTCAATACTCACAACTTCCTGGCCGGGAATGTCTATCCTCCTCGTATGCTATTATCCACACGCTTTTGATCGTTCCCATTAATCGAGACACGCCAGAGTGCGTTCAGTTCTTAAGCATAAAGTTTTTTCGGCGCTGCGGCGTTTCGCAATCTTTTTGCTCGTCGTTTGGACTGTTGTCTCGTTAGTTACCCTGCTCATCGAACTGGTGCCAGGTGATCCGGCCGTTGCTGTTCTCGGTGAACAGGCGACGCCTGAGCAGTTCGAGCAGTTTCGCCAACTGCATGGTCTTGACCGCCCGCCATTCTTCTTTTCCTTTCCCCGCGACGCACAAGACATCCGCCACTTTCAATGGCACGGCGCCAACAATCGCTACACCGATTATTGGGTTCGCCTGCTCCACGGGGATATGGGCCGCTCTTTTCGTACGGATCGTCCAGTCATCGAACTAATACTTGAGCGCTATCCGGCAACAATTCAACTGGCACTATCGGCTTTGTTGATTGCAGTACTGATCGCGATTCCGCTGGGCGTAATTGCCGGAAAAAATCGCGGCACATGGATCGACAACCTTGCTTCAATTGTTGCGCTCATTGGGATCAGTCTGCCTGGTTTCGTTATTGGGCCAATGCTGGTTTACGTTTTCGCAGTTAAATTTCGCTGGCTGGCACCGTCGGGTCGTTTCGACTGGACTGATTTCATTTTGCCATCATTCACGTTGGGCGCCGCGCTGGCAGCCATTCTTACGCGCATGGTTCGCTCGTCGGTTATTGAGGAGATGGGCGAAGACTACGTTCGCACCGCTCGCGCAAAAGGGTTAAGCGAGACGAAGGTTGTTTACAAACATGTCTTGAAAAACGGATTGATTCCGGTTGTCACAATTCTTGGTTTGCAGCTTGGCGTGTTGCTCGCCGGTGCAATCATTACTGAAAAAATATTCGGCTGGCCTGGTTTGGGACTTCTACTGGTGGAAGACGGAATCGGCAAACGTGACTATCGCGTTGTCCAGGGATGCGTCCTTGTCATTAGCATCACTTACATTGTCGCCAATATGCTCACCGACATGGTCTATCGCTGGCTGGATCC
>JBDUCC010000149.1:0-7889 GCA_040003675.1 bacterium
AACGCCTACGTTAGTCTCGGTTCAAATCTGGGCGACCGCGCCGGCAATTTGCTGCTCGGCATTCGTGGCATGCTCGCTGCTAATCTCGAAGTAACCAAACTGTCGCAGATTTATGAGACCGAAGCCGTGGAAACGTTTGCGCAGCCAGCTTTTCTCAACATGGTGGCGGAGCTGCGAGGCAGTACACTTCCTCGTCCGGAAGAGTTGATGGCGCGGCTCCTGCGAATCGAATATGCACTCGGCCGCACACGCGAAACGGCGCTGGCCCCACGCACGCTCGATCTCGACCTTCTTTTATATCCAGACGCAACCAGCGATACGCAGTTTTTGACTTTGCCTCATCCGCGGCTGCATCTCCGCCGCTTTGTGCTAGTTCCTTTGAACGAGCTCGCGCCAAAGCTGGTTCATCCCAAGCTAAACAAGACCATCAGTGAATTACTTGGAGAGGTGGACGAAAACTCGGACGTTCAGCTATGGGCCAGTAGTTTGGAGTCCAAGCTTTAGCTTGCTTTCTCGGGACCCGACAACCTAAAGGTTTGACTCTGAACTTCTTGAGCGTGCCCGACTTTCCACTTTCAGTTTTCCCCTTTTTTTGGTTTTGCCGTTATAATGGCGCCCACTTGCTAACAAGCCTTACACATTTCAAACTTGCCGGTAAAATGGCAATCCTATTGGGCCGCCGAGCGTAGCCAAAGAGCCAAAATATGCCGTATCTGAAGCCTGAACGTCCCGAAAAAGTTAATGCCCCGTCGCTGAAGGCAAGTAAACAACGCGGCGAGCGTTTGGTTTGTTTGACCGCCTACGATTATCCAACGGCGCGTATCGTTGACGAGGCCGGCATCGACATTATTCTCGTCGGTGACAGTTTGGGAAACGTGGTGTTGGGCTATGGCAACACGGTGCCGGTGACGCTCGATGAAATCCTGATTCACCTGAAGGCGGTGCGGCGCGCCGTGCAACGCGCATTGCTGGTTGCCGACATGCCTTATGGCTCGTTTCACACAGGCGCCGATGATGCGGTACGAAACGCTTTGAGATTGGTGAAAGAGGGCGGCGCTGAAGCTGTCAAACTCGAGGGCGGACACAAACGCGTGCAACTGGTGAAGCGGCTGGTTGACGAAGAGATTGCGGTGATGGGCCACATCGGCTTAACGCCTCAGTCAATCAACAAGCTTGGCGCCTATCGCGTGCAGGGGAAAACTGCCGTGGCGGCGCGCCAATTAATTGATGATGCGCGCGCGTTGGAAGACGCTGGCGCGTTTGCAATTGTGCTGGAAGTTGTACCGCGCGAAATCGCCAAAATGATTACCGAAAGCGTCAGCATTCCAACGATTGGAATTGGCGCGGGCGTGCATTGTGACATACAGGTGCTGGTAATACATGACATGCTCGGGCTTTCATTCGGGAAACTCGCGCGCTTCGTGCGTCCGTACGCAAATTTGCACGAGGTAATGACCGGCGCCATCAGTCGGTATGCCGATGACGTGCGCAGCGGGGTCTATCCATCAGATGACGAGTCGTACGCGCTTCCGGCAGAAGCCGCGGAAGAACTGAACATCGAAAAGAGCGTAAATCGTAAATCGTGAATCGTAAATGGAAACAGCATTCATCTCGTTGGGATCAAACTGTCCCATTTGCCACTCGCGAATAATTCCTTCCACCCTGACTCCAATAAAGAATTTGGATAAGAACATCTTGGTCTAACTATTCTCGATTCACGATTTACCATTTACTAGTTATGGAGATAATTAATCGCCGCCAGCGCATGAGTTCCGTCGCGCGCAAAATTCGCCGCGACCAGGAGCGAACGGTTGGGCTGGTGCCGACGATGGGCGCGTTGCACGAAGGCCATCTCGCTCTGGTGAGAGAAGCGCGCCGAATGTGTGATGTCGTAGTCGTATCTGTTTTTGTGAACCCGACGCAGTTTGGACCAGCCGAAGATTATGAGCATTACCCGCGCGACCTGACAAAGGACACCGCGTTGCTCACTGATTACAACGTCGACTACATCTTCGCGCCCACCGCGGATGAGATGTATCCGAAGGGCTTTTGCACCTACGTAAATATCAGCGGTCTTTCAAAGTTGCTCGAAGGCGAATCGCGGCCGGGCCACTTTCGCGGGGTGGCTACAGTAGTTTCCATCCTACTAAACACGGTTCGACCCGACTTCGCTTTCTTTGGTCAGAAGGATGCGCAGCAGTCGGTGATTATTAAGCGCATGGTGCGAGACCTGGCCTTTGACACTGAAATCGTGGTCTTGCCAACTGTTCGCGAAGATTCGGGCCTGGCGATTTCGTCACGCAATCTTTATCTGACTGATGAAGAACGCGCATCAGCCGCCGTGATTCATCACGCCCTCGCCGGCGCAAAAGAGACCTTTAAGAAGGGCGAACGTCACGCAGCCAAGCTGGCGGACATTGTGCGTTCAACGATCGAGGGCGAACCACGAGCTCGTCTTGACTATGTAAGTATTGTTGATGCCGAGACGCTGGAGAAGCTCGATAAAATCGACGAACGCCCGGTACTCATCGCAGTTGCCGCCTACGTCGGCAAGACCCGCCTGATCGACAATATAGTGGTGAATAAGGTGAAGAAAGACGCGGCGACGTCGAAGGCGTGAATCTTAGGTACTGAGTTCGTTTAGTTGCAAATGTCCGATAAACTTTAGTTTGTCGCGAGGTCACGACAAGCTAAAGCTTATCGGACACTAAAAATCGATACACTACAGATCTTTCGCCTACCTGCGGTTTTCCTCCTCCTCTGCTAAAATCCAAATCGCTATTATGTCTGATCAGGATAAGCAAAAAGCGCACATCAAATTTGTGCTTAATGGCGAATCAACCGAGGTGGCGTTTGCGCCGCACAAGACGCTGCTCGAGGTTTTGCGCGAAGACCTCGGCTTGATGGGGACAAAGCACGGTTGTGAGCTCGGCGAGTGTGGCACCTGCACTGTGCTGGTTAACGGCCGTTCAATTCTTTCCTGCCTAATGCTTGGCCTGGATGCTGAAGGCCAACACGTTAAGAGCATCGAAGGAATGGCAACCGGCGCGCAACTTCATCCGCTCCAGGACACATTTGCTGACACCGGGGCCGCGCAGTGTGGTTATTGTTCGCCTGGATTTTTGTTGGTTGCTGAAGAGCTCTTAAAAAAGAATCCAAAGCCTGATCGCGAAACCATCAAAGAAGCGCTCTCTGGAAATCTCTGCCGCTGCACCGGCTACATAAAAATTTACGAAGCGGTCGAACTCGCCGCCGCACGCATGCGCGGCGAAGAAATGGAACTGCCGAGAGAATCTGTTTACGGTTTGAGTTAATCAGGCGTCATGTTCAAGTGAATATTAAATCTCTCAAGTCATGAAAATTCGCAGGTTAGGAACCTCTGAGACTCCACACTTGAGCGGCTAGATAAAGGTTGAATGACTAACAACAAAGGTAACGGGAAACCTCTTAACGTAGTCGGCAAGCCGTTTCGTAAAGTCGATGCGCGGGCGAAATGCACCGGCCAAACGAAATTTGCGGACGACATCGTGCTGCCGCGCATGCTCTTCTGCAAAATACTGCGCAGCCACGAGCCACACGCTCTAATCAAAAGCATCGACGTCTCCAAAGCGCTGGCGCTGCCCGGCGTGATAGCCATCATTACCGGCAAAGACCTCCCGATTTCCTACGGCATTCTGCCTGTAAGTCAGGACGAGCACGCGCTCTGTATAGACAAAGTGCGCTTCATCGGTGACCCGGTAGCGGCTGTCGCGGCCATTGATGAAGACGTTGCTTTCGATGCGATGAATCTGATCGAGGTCGAATACGAACGGCTCAACACCATCTCCTCAATCGAAGAAGCGGTGTTGATTGACGAACCGCGCATTCAAGACTACGGCGAGGGCGGCAACGTTCATAAGAAAGTCTCGCTGGAATTTGGCAATGTTGAAGATGGGTTTGCTTTGGCCGACCTTATTCGTGAAGACGTTTTCTTCTATGAAGGCAATACGCATCTGCCGATGGAGCAACACGCCGCCGTCGCCTATTTTGATCCTGATAACAAATTGACGCTCTGGAGTTCAACTCAAACACCACACTACGTTCATCGCGCGTTGACAAAAGTTTTGGAGATTCCGGCCAGTCATATTCGCGTGATTGCTACGCCAAACGGCGGCGGCTTTGGCGGCAAGAGCGATCCCTTCAATCACGAAGTCGTCGTATGCAAACTCGCGATGATGACCGGCCGGCCCGTGAAGAACACACTCACACGCGAGGAGGTTTTCTACTGCCATCGCGGCCGTCATCCGGTGTTGATGCACGTGAAAACGGGTGTGAAAAAAGATGGCGCGATAACCGGAATGCATTTTCAGTCGTTCCTCGACGGCGGGGCTTATGGCAGTTACGGCGTTGCCAGCACGTTCTACACGGGCGCGTTGCAAACGGTCACGTATGACGTGCCGCGTTATAAGTTTCAGGGTTTGCGCGCTTTCACGAATAAACCGCCGTGTGGTCCAAAACGCGGGCATGGGACCCCGCAACCGCGCTTTGGCCTCGAGGTGCAGCTCGACAAGATAGCGGAACAATTGAAGTTGGATCCCGCGGAGATGCGTCGGAACAATTTGGTCAAGCCCAACACGGTTACGGCAAACTACCTGCGCATTGGCAGCATGGGCCTGGGCCAATGCATCGACAAAGTTGTTGCCGGCTCAGATTGGAAAAATCGGTTTTCCGGCTGGGACCAGAACAAGCGCAAACTTCCCTACGGCAAAGGCATTGGTATCGCGTGCAGTTCCTATATTTGCGGCGCGGGCCTGCCCATCTACTGGAACAATATGCCGCAGTCGGGCGTGCAGCTTCGTCTGGATCGTCAGGGTGGCGTCTGTGTGATGTGCGGTTCGACTGACATCGGCCAGGGCTCTGACTCGATACTCGCGTACATTGTCGCGGAAGTTTTGGGGATCGATCCGTTTGACATTCGCGTAGTCACTGCGGATACAGATTTGACGCCCGTAGATTTGGGCAGTTACTCGAGCCGCGTCACGTTGATGACGGGCAATGCGGCGATCCAGGCCGCGGAACGAGCGCGTGAATTGTTAGTGATGGCGGTGGCGGAAAAACTCTCCGTTCCGATTGAAAATCTTTCATTGGCCGAACGGCGCGTGTTCGACGTTGAAAACCCTGAGGTTGGCGTCTCGTTCGCCGAAGCCGTGGTGTTAGCCGAATCGAAGTTTGGCACTATTGGCACCGTCGGTTCCTACTCGCCGCCGCGTTCGCCCGGCAAGTTCAAAGGCGCCGGAGTTGGACCATCGCCCGCTTACAGTTATTCAGCAGCCGTAGCGGAAGTTGATGTCGATCCTGACACCGGCATCGTAGTCGTCGAGCGAGTCTGGATTGCGCACGACATTGGTAAGTCGATTAATCCGATGCTGGTGATGGGCCAGGTTGAAGGCAGCGTGTATATGGGCCTCGGTGAGGTTTTGATGGAAGAGATGGCGTACCGGGCTAATCGAAACGTGGTGCATAAGTTTCCCTCGATGCTGGAATACAAGAGTCCAACCACGATGGAAATGTGTGACGTCAAGACCTATCTCATCGAAGACCCTGATCCTAACGGTCCGTACGGCGCAAAAGAAGTGGGACAAGGACCACTGTTGCCCGTTCCACCAGCCGTAGCGAATGCAGTTTACGACGCCGTTGGCGTGCGCATCGATGAAGTGCCGATTACGCCCGAAAAAGTGTTGAAGGCTTTGCGTGAAAAAGCGAAGGGCCGCGATGGACGCTATGGACCAGACGCGGTGCCGACCGTCGAATGGCCCGAACCGTTGCGCGTGTTGACACCTGCAGAAGGCGGCGATGGCAAAGAGATGCCGCGCGTGGCGGTGCATAATTAGTGATTGCCAGAGAACTTGCATGGATAAGAAACCGACATTAAACGAAGACCAATTGCCTTCCCAGGAAGACCTACGCACAATCCGTGTCGCTGCGCGCAGTGACAGGACTGGTCTGCCCGCAAATGCCAGCCACGAAGGGAACGCACTGATGGGAGAGGTCCGAGTAAAAGTTAAGCTTACTAATGCAGTCGATGAGGCGATGGTTCGCAGAGGGCTGCTTACGGCGGACAAGGTTCGCAGCTACGAGTGTGAGGCCCTAGTGGATACCGGTGTAGTGCGATCTGTCTTGCCAGCACATGTTGTCCGACTCCTTGGTTTGGCTATAGTGGGTAAGGCAAGAGCAACCTACGCCAATGACCCCGCAGAAGACGTCGACGTTTCGGAGGTGGTAGGCATCGGTCTCCTTGGCCGCCGCACTACGGAAGAGATGCTAGTGCTGGGTTCCGAAGTGCTTATTGGACAGACTGTGCTTGAAAGTCTGGATCTTCAGGTTGATTGTATGAATCAACGCGTAATTGGGAACCCCGCACATCCGGATCAGCCCATCATCAAGATCAAAATGATCTTCGGGCCTCGCAAGCTGGCGCGCGAGGTAAAGTATTCATAGGGGCGTTGCATGTTAAAGAAAACCCTTTCAATTCTAATCCTGGCCGTTGCCGCATGCGTGCAAGCCATCAGCGGAGGACCAGCACCGCAGCGGCGCGAAGTAGCAATTACATTTGATGATCTGCCCGTAATTTCAACTTTGCATGACGATAAGAGTTGGGCCGAGATCACTAAAAAGCTTTTGACTACGTTCAAGCAAAGCAAGGCACCGGTAATTGGTTTTGTAAATGAAACCAAACTTTATAACGATAACGAGTTGAACCCTGCACGCTTGGCATTGCTGAAAGCCTGGCTCGATGCTGGGCTTGAGTTGGGCAATCACAGCTACTCGCATCATTCTCTTAATTCGACTCCGATTGCCGATTTCGAATCGGACGTGCTGCGCGGCGAAAAGCTAACCCGAGAACTAATGGCACGCCGGCAGAAACAGCCTCGCTATTTTCGTCACCCTTTCCTGCACACCGGCAGATCGGTCGAAACGCGCGACCACTTTGTTTCCTTTCTCCATTCGCACGGTTACGCTATTGCCCCGGTAACGATCGATAATTCCGAGTGGGTTTTCGCGCGTGCCTATGACAATGCTCGCGACGCAAACGATTCGGCGGGCATGAAGCAAGTGGCAGACGCTTATGTACCTTACATGGAAGCAAAGGTTGCTCATTATGAGAACCAGTCACTCAAGCTATTTGGCCGCGAGATCAAACAGGTGTTACTGGTGCACGCCAATGCGATAAACGCCGATCACTTCAAAGACATCGTGGCTATGTTGCAGAAACGCGGCTACAAATTCATTTCGCTCCAGGATGCATTGCGCGACAAAGCCTACGCTTCGCCGGATACATATACTGGGCCCGGCGGTATCTCGTGGCTGGATCGTTGGGCGCTCACGCGCGGCGTGCCGAAAGGCTTCTTTCAAGGTGAACCAAGGACACCCGGCTTTGTTTTGAAACTGGCGGGAGTTCAATCGGAGTAATGCTGCAGTCATGATGCGACTTCCCAAATTTGAATATCGCGTGCCACGCACCATGGCGGAGGCGGTGAAGATTGTTGGCGACGTTGGGCCGACAGCGCAGTTTGTCGCCGGTGGCACGGATCTGTATCCAAACATGAAGCGGCGTCAACAAACTCCGCGGACCGTCATCTCTGTCATGCGGGTTCCGGAATTGAATCAGATCACGGGCGATGGGCCTTCAGGAGTTCGCATCGGCGCCTCGGTTACGCTCACCGACATAGTCGAGCATCCCATTATTAATCGCGATTATCCGGTTATTGCCCAAGCCGCGCGGACAATCTCTACACCGATCCTGCGCAATATGGGAACCATCGGCGGAAATCTGCTATTAGACACGCGCTGCAATTACTACGATCAGAATTACGAATGGCGCAAAGGCATCAACTTCTGTTTGAAGAAGG
>JBDUCC010000150.1:0-7882 GCA_040003675.1 bacterium
AGGGGAAGCGTCGACTCCTTGGACTGCGCTGGCCTGGCAGCGCTTTGGTCTGACTGAGCTATCAGGCGTCATGGTTGAATGCTTCTAGTAAACAGCCGCTAATCCCGGGCGGGCCAAAGCGGCGCGGGGCCGCCGCACTCTAAGGAGTTTGACGCTTCCTCTTGATTCGAGTCTCTTTCAGTTTGTCAGTCAGATTTCGCCACAGTTCGCGTTCTTCGTCCTGAACTGTAGAATGTGAACAAATCCAACATAGGAAATCTTGCTTTGACCGAACACGCCCACACAAATCGCCTTATCAACGAGACGAGCCCTTATCTGCTGCAACACGCGCACAATCCTGTTGCCTGGTTTCCGTGGAGTGAAGAAGCTTTCACAATCGCGCGCACGGAGCAAAAGCCCGTGCTGCTGAGCATTGGCTATTCTGCCTGCCATTGGTGCCACGTGATGGAACACGAGTCGTTTGAAAACGAGGCGATTGCCAAATTGATGAACGACAATTTCATCAACATCAAAGTCGATCGCGAAGAGCGCCCGGATTTGGATCAGATTTACATGAATGCCGTGCAAATGATGACGCAACACGGCGGCTGGCCGATGACGGTATTTTTGACTCCGGACGCAGTTCCCTTTTACGCCGGAACGTATTTTCCGCCGGAAGATCGCTACAACATGCCGGGCTTTCCCCGTGTCTTAATCAGCGTCGCCGATGCCTTTCGCGAACGACATGAAGATATTACTCAGACCGCGGAGTCTGTGCTGGCGGAACTAAAGCGCGCAACCGCGCTAGTCGAATCAAACGAAGTTTTGACTAATGAACTTCTTGATGCCGCCTACCGGGGAATAATCAAAAACTACGACGCCACGAATGGAGGCTTCGGTGGTGCACCAAAGTTTCCACCGGCGATGGCGCTCGAGTTTTTACTTCATACTTTTTATCGCACCGGAAAGCCGGAGGCGCTGGCGATAGTGAAACATACTTGTCGCAAGATGGCCGAGGGCGGCATTTACGACCACCTTGCAGGCGGCTTTCATCGTTATTCAACCGATGCCCGCTGGTTAGTGCCCCACTTTGAAAAGATGCTTTATGACAATGCTCTCTTGTCGCGGCTGTATCTCCACTATTACCAACTGACCAAGGAAGATTGGGCGCGGAAAACAGCTGAAGGAATTCTTGATTATGTCGCACGGGAAATGACCGATCCACTCGGCGGCTTTTATTCCACGCAGGATGCAGACTCGGAAGGAGTTGAAGGAAAGTTTTTTGTTTGGAGTGTTGCTGAGGTTGAGGCTTTGCTGGGCAAACGAGACGCGGACCTTTTCGCCGCTTATTACAACCTAACACCGGACGGAAACTTCGAAGACTCAAACATCCTGAATGTCAAAAGCGATCTGGCCAACATTGCCGCGCAGGAAAAGCTTGGCGTTGAGGAACTCGCGGCGATTCTTGAAAAGAGTCGCCGACTTTTGTTTGCGGCGCGTGAGAAACGCGTCAAACCGGCGCGTGACGAAAAAGTGCTGACCGCTTGGAACGGGTTGATGCTGGCCAGCTTCGCTGAGGCGGGCGCCATTCTCGATCGGCAGGATTATGCCGCGATCGCTAGCAAGAACGCGCGGTTTGTTTTGGATCATCTCCGCCGCGATGGATTGCTGCTGAGAAGTCACAAGGGGGGCGAGTCGAAGCTTAATGCGTATCTGGAGGACTACTCATTCTTTATTGATGGGTTACTAACGCTGTTCGAAACCACTGGCGAACTCGAGTGGTTAAAGGAAGCGCGGAATCTTTGCGAGGTCATGATCGCTGAATTTTGGGACGACCAGAACGGGGGCTTCTTCTTTACCGGTGATAGTCACGAGCAATTGATTGTTCGTGCCAAGGACTTTTTTGATAATGCAACTCCATCCGGAAACTCAGTGGCGGCCGAGATTCTGTTGCGCCTTGGCACTCTGACTAACAATCAGGACTACCAGCGGCACGCCACTACTATTCTTCGTCTCACCAGCACCGGCATGTCTCGATATCCATCAGGCTTTGGCCGGTTATTGTGTGCACTGGATTTTTATCTCGATAAGCCAAAAGAAATTGTACTCCTTGGTGCTGCGGACGCCCCTCAGACCCTTTCACTTGCACATGAGATTTGGTCCCGTTATTTACCGAACAAAGTCGTGGCAGCGGCCCGACCTGAAGACGCGGAAGCCGCAAGCTCCATCCCGCTGCTCCAAGGTAAGAGCGGACTGAACGGAGTCCCTACTGCCTATGTTTGCGAGGACTTTACGTGCAAAAGCCCTGTCACAACCCCTGCTGAACTCGCGACGCTGTTAGATCGAAACCTTGCGACGGCATCTTAAAGGGCAATTTCGCCCGCACTTCGGCCTTAAAATAAGCGATTCCTATTGACTCAACCGTTTGACTGGTTTATCTTTAGCAGTCTGCCAAACATTGTTTGGCACTGCACTCCAGACCGGTCAGGCCCTGGTCTTCCTGCTCGGTTACCGCGTCAAGCAAACTTCAAACTCCTACTCCCATCGCCCGGGTGCTCCGGCCCTCAAACCACTATGAATATTCCAAGGAACTGGAAAAGCGCGTTGCTGTTAGGCAGCATCTCGGCTTTAGGTCTGCTGCTGTTAGTTTCGGCATTGATTTCGACAGTTAAGCTTCCCTTTCTTACGCGCGCCGGACTGTTCTCCTGGTTGGTTCTCCTTGTACTCACGGTCGTTGCTAGTCGCTTTACCGTTTCCATAACGACGACTGTGGGCGCGCATCAAAGCCGCAAGTCGGTCGCCGATGCGCTGGTCTTTCTTGCAGTCATTCTCTATGCGGTACCTCCGGCCGATACTGCCGGTCCGGCAACTTTGCTTGCCGCTATAGTCGCCTTCGTGTCGACATATGGTTTGACTGACCGCCGTGAATCAATCGCTACCACCGCCATCGCGGTTATCTCCACTTTTTTATCGGCTTCGTGCTACGGATTTCTCGCCACAGTTTTTGCCGACGATCTTTCAAAAAGCGGAGCTCATGGATTGCCAGTGAGTGTCTTCCTGGTGCCGCTCTGTGTACTGGCAGTGCTGCAGTATTTCTTCAGCACGCTGGCTACACTTCATTTTCTAAATCTACTTGATGATAACCCACGCGCGCTTCCCTCACAGGAAAGTCTTGTTTGGACGTTAACAACGCAAGTTGCGGGCGCAGCTTCAGCGGTTCTGTTTTATTCAGCTCTTACTGGTGGCGGTTTTGCCTTTATCCTGCTGGGCCTCTTAATCACGGCCATGGTCCATCTACTATATCGCTTCAACGAAAAGCGGTTGAATGAAGTGCGGCGCGCGGAAGTTGAAAATCGCAAGCACGTCGAAGAGATGGCGATCATTCACATGAATACCATCGAATCGCTGGCGATCGCGATTGATGCGAAAGATCAGACCACTCATGGCCACGTCCGACGTACGCAAATTTACGCATCCGAGATGGGTAAGCTTTGCAAAGTCGGCGGCCAGGAATTACAGGCCCTAATTGCCGGCGCGCTTTTGCACGACATCGGCAAGCTCGCTGTGCCTGAATACATTCTCAATAAACCGGGAAAACTTACGGAAGCAGAATTTGCCAAGATGAAAATTCATCCGACCGTGGGTGGTGACATTCTGCGCCGGGTGAACTTTCCCTACCCGGTGGAGGATATTGTCCGTTACCACCATGAAAAATGGGATGGCAGCGGTTATCCAAAGGGCCTCAGGGGCGAAGCGATCCCGCTGGTCGCCCGAATCATTTCGGTGGTCGACTTTTACGATGCTACCCGCTGCGATCGACCTTACCGCAAAGGTATGAAACGCGAAGACTCGCTTGGCCTGCTAAGAGGCATGGCTGGGAGCGCCTTCGATCCGCGCGTCGTTGATAAGTTTATCGAACACGTTGAGGCATTCGACCGGCTAATCGATGCGGAAGATATTCAGGAACAAGTTCCCGCTGAAACAGCCGCGCACGACCATGACTATGAGACGAAGACCAAACCGGACGCGGGTTTGGCGTCTAACCTGGTGGGAACGGCTGAGGACGACCAGGCTGGTTTTCGTTCAATTACGGAAGCTCAGCGCGAGGTGTTTGCACTCCACGAGATCGCCCAGACAATCGGTTCGTCATTAAATCTGAACGACACCGTTACGCTTATTTCCAATAAGTTGCGCGCGATTGTTCCGTTTGATACGTGCATCATATTTGTCGTCGATGAGAAGTCAGGTAAGGCCGTGGCTGCACACGCAGTGGGCGAAGATGCCGCAGCCTTTGCCCAGCGACGTATGAACGTCGGCGACGGTATTACAGGCTGGGTCATAGCAAACGCGCGGTCTATGTGTAATGCGTCACCCGAACTCGATCTGGTAGGCGTCTCCGAAGAATTATCAAAGAGTTACAAAGGGGTGCTGGTGTCGCCGCTACTGCGCGAAGACGGCGCTTTCGGCGCGCTCACTCTCTATTCAAAGAGTCGCACCTCATACACAACCGAACACGTTCGCCTTTTGGAATCTGTATGCCAACACGCTTCGACCGCGCTTAATAATGCGCTGACCTTTGAGAAGACGAAGGAAAGTGCTCTGGTTGATTCCCTGACTAACCTTCCAAACGCGCGAGCTTTTTACATGATGCTTGAGCAGCGACTGGCCGAATGTCAGCGCATGAGTAATGAGTCGCTTGCCGTTTTGAGTATGGACGTGGATGACTTTAAGGCGATCAACGATCAGTACGGACACGCCATCGGCGATCGCGTGCTGGCGAGCATCGCCGCAGTTATGCGCAAAGAGTTAAGGCAAATGGATATTCTCACGCGCTATGCCGGCGACGAATTTGTAGCCATCATGCCGATGGCATCCGGCAACGTGGCTCAATCGGTAGGGGAACGCATGCGCACCGCCGTAGAGTCTCAAAAGTTTTCGGTGCGCCCGGGAACCGTTGTTCAAGTCGGCATCAGCATGGGGATTTCTTGTTACCCCGAGCAAGGCGAGACTACTGAAGAATTGTTGACTGCAGCCGCGCGCAAAATGCAAACCGACAAACATTCGCGCAAGACAGTCATAAGTATGGCCAACATGCCGGTCAGCAACCTCGATGCGATGCGTTAGTGGAAAGCACATAAGTCGAAGCCTGGCACGTTGCACACGCGACGTGCCCTTTTTTTGTAGTTTTGCGCGCTCTGACTGCCTCGCGTATAATCCACATCTCCTATGCGCACTTTTTGAGCCGCCGTAACTGGCGGCTAATCAGTCAACGGCGTCTATTGTCCGACCAGTGGCAAAGTCAACCCAGGATATGAGAAAGCGAACGCCAGAGCCTTCCCGTGTGGGCGCTGAGGATACCAGCGCGACTGGTGTAATGGACCAGGAAGCAACCGCCGAAGCAGACGCCCGTCTTGATCCGACTCAAGCGGTGAAAGCTGCGCAGAAGCGCCGCATTGCTGCACTGGATAACGCGACGCTGCAAGGCATTTACCGCCAGATGCTGCTGGTACGCCGCTTCGAAGAGAAATCCGCTGAAAGCTACAGCGCCGGAAAAATCGGCGGTTTTTGCCACCTCTACATTGGGCAGGAAGCCGTGGCAATTGGCGCAATTTCCGCCATCCGCAAAGACGACTACGTGCTGACCAGCTATCGCGAACATGCGCACGCAATCGCGAAGGGAATGTCGCCGGAATCTGTGATGGCCGAACTGTATGGCAAGGCTGGCGGCTGCTCTCACGGTAAGGGTGGCTCGATGCACATGTTCGACAAGGAAGTTAATTTCCTTGGCGGCCATGCGATCGTTGGCGGGCAAATTCCTTTAGCGACTGGCGTAGCTTTTGCAACAAAATACAAGGACACCGATCAGGTAACACTTTGCTTCTTTGGCGAGGCGGCGGTGAATCAGGGCGCCTTTCACGAATCGCTGAACATGGCCCAGCTTTGGAAACTGCCGTGCATCTACATCTGCGAAAACAATCAGTATGGAATGGGCACGTCGCTTGAACGCGCGATGTCTTTCCAGAATATTTCGGAAAAGGCCCGCGCCTATGAAATAGCTTCCGAGTTTGTCGATGGTATGGACGTGCTGGCTGTCCGCGAAGCAACCCTTCGAGCTGTTGAGCGGGCGCGCAAAGATTATTTGCCAACCTTGCTGGAAGTTCGCACTTATCGATTCATGGGCCACTCGATGTCCGACCCGGGAAACTATCGCACCCGTGCCGAGATTGAACGCCATCAGGAGCGAGATCCAATTAAGCTTTTCTCGGCGAGCTTAAAAGAGGAAGGCCTGCTGAGCGAATCCGAGCTCCAAAAGATAGACGCTGATGTGCGCGCCGAAGTTGCGCAGGCGGTTCGATTCGCTGAAGAAAGCCCGCAGCCGGCGCCGGAAGAGTTGTTCACCAACGTTTACGCTGATCCAATACCGGCAAACGAATAGAAATTTACTCCTGACGATCAACAGGAAATAGTTCAATGGCCATAGTAACCATGCGCGAAGCGCTCAATCAGGCAATTCGCGAAGAGATGCAGCGCGACGAAAATGTCTTTCTGATGGGCGAAGAGGTGGCCGCCTATCAGGGCGCGTACAAAGTTACAAAAGGCCTGCTCGAAGAGTTGGGACCAAAACGTGTCATCGATACTCCCATTACAGAACTTGGTTTTGCCGGTCTTGGGGTTGGCGCGGCCATGGTTGGTTTGCGGCCAATCGTCGAGTTTATGACTTTTAACTTCTCGATACTGGCGACCGATCAGATCATCAACTCAGCCGCCAAGATGCTCTACATGTCCGGCGGGCAGTTTAATATTCCCATTGTTTTTCGTGGACCGGGCGGTTCAGCATTTCAGGTTTCATCGCAGCATTCACAAGCGCTCGAGTCGTGGTTCGCTTATTGTCCCGGCTTGAAAGTTGTTATGCCGTCAACACCTGCAGATGCTAAGGGTCTGCTGAAATCGTCTATTCGCGACAACGACCCGGTGATCTTTATCGAGCAGGAAAGGATGTACGGGAACAAGGGTGAGGTGTCGGACGATCCTGAGCTCACAATCCCCCTGGGCGTGGCGGACGTCAAACGCGAAGGTAAAGATGTCACCATCGTGGCGCGATCACTGATGGTGCCGGTTGCCTTGAAGGCGGCAGACTTGCTTGAGAAAGAGGGCGTTTCCTGTGAAGTAATCGATCCGCGAACGATTCGACCGCTTGACATCAAAACGATCATCGAGTCAGTCAAGAAAACCAATCGGGTTGTGATAGCCGAAGAGTCACATCCGTTCTGTGGCGTAGCCGCCGAGATCGCATCCGAAATTATGGAGCGCGCTTTTGATTATCTCGATGCTCCAGTCAAGCGGGTGTCCGGTGCCGATGTCCCGATGCCTTACGCCAAGAATCTTGAGGACGCTGCGATCCCAAATGTCAACCAACTGGTCGCAGCGGTTAAAGAGGTCTCCTATATCGAGTAAATCGTGAATCGTAAATCGTGAATAGAAATTTTTAGCGATAATCGTTTCTGCTCATCGTCAGAATTCAGCAATTCCATTTACTATTTACCATTCACCATTTACTTCTATTTACGATTCACGAGGATTGAATGGCAACTCAGGTAATCATGCCCAAGCTTTCTCCGACCATGGAGGAGGGCCAACTTTCGCGCTGGCTCAAGAAAGAGGGCGACAAGGTTTCGATGGGCGAACCGTTGGCCGAAATTGACACCGATAAAGCCACAATGGAAATGCAGGCGCTCGGTAACGGCGTACTGCGCAAAATTCTGATCCAGGAAGGTGAGTCCGCACCGTTGGGCCAGTTGATTGCAATCATCGGCGAACCTGACGAGGACATTTCCTCGCTCACGAGCCCGGCACCGGCAAGTGCGCCCGCTAAAGCTGAGGCACCCGTCGCGGAGAAACCTGC
>JBDUCC010000014.1:0-25892 GCA_040003675.1 bacterium
CGGCACGCACGGAAGACCCAATGTAAAGGTTGAAAGTGCCCCCGCCGCCATCACTTCTCTGAGCGCCGCCTGCCGCTGCGCCAGCCACCCGCCGCGCAACCCTTCAGTGCTTCCCCCCGAAATATAGAACCCAGTCAGCAATGGCTGGGTTCTCCCGCATTTGCGAGTCCTTTTTGGTTCTAAAGCCTTCCCTGCTGCTTTGCATTTACACTTCCCTTAATCCGACCATTTAAATTACCTCTAAACCTTTAGTAAACAACTCGGTCACGCTGCGACGAAATTTGTCACTTTGACGGTGACGTTTTCTGTCGATCTGACCTGGTTTTCGCCTCTTTTGCGCCGCGGCCGCGCAACACTCTCCAGTCCGCAAGAAAATATTTTTTAAACACCGTTACTTCACTGAGTAGTTGGAGGAGCCTGTGACTCCGGCAAAAACTTAGCTGTCAATTTCTGCGTTTGCTAAACTCACGTTCATGCAGGATGTTGTGTCTAGTCGCCCTCCGCTCGCAGCTAAACGTGTTGCTGGCGCGCTTGCACGACTACACGAACGTGCGCCGCTCCTTGTCGAGTCTTCGGCAGCCACAGTCTCTGCGGTTCTTCTGATCCTTTCTTTTCCGGATTTCAATCTCTGGCCGCTGGCGTGGTGCGCTCTTGTACCACTGCTCGTCGTTATAGCAATTAACAAAGGCCGTTGGCGGCCTTTCTTTTTAGGCTGGTTATTCGGCACAGTCTTCTTTTACGGCTCATGCTATTGGCTCACATATTCAATGATCCACACGGGCGGAATCTCTTCCTGGATTGCATTCCCCTTGCTCCTACCGGGTGCGGTCTTGCTCGGTATCTTTCCCGGCCTGTTCGGACTCTTACTGGTGCGGGCAATTCGGAAGTGGGGAACTTTAAGTGTTTTGATCGCTCCGCTAGGTTGGAGTGCGTTGGAATGGGTACGGCTTGAAGTGACCGGCCAACTCTGGAATGCGATTGGTTATTCTCAGGCCTTTAATCCTCGTCTCATTGGTTCGGCGCGCTGGGGTGGTGTTTATGCAGTGGGGGCGTTGATAGTTCTTGTAAACGCAGCAATCGCATTAACGCTACTGCGGACAACGGTGCGCGCTCTCGCTCTTTCTGCAACCGCCATCATCTTCGTCCTACTGCTCATGCTCACGCCTACCTATAGGACGGAATTGCGACCCATGCAATACAGTGAAGTCGTTGTGGTGGCGATTCAGCCAAACGTTCCGATGGATCTTGTCAAATCAAACGACGACATGAACCTCTTAACTGCGCGCCACTTCGACATGAGTGATGCTGCGTTGAATCAAATCCAAAACGACAGCCATTCCAAGGTCATTATCTGGCCGGAGTCGCCAATGAACTTCGCTTATGGCGCTGACCAACAACTGCGCGCCAAGCTTGCAAGTTTCGCACAGCGACATCACGTGTCGATGCTACTGAACTCCCAGGAAATAGCTCCCAATGACGGCATTTATAATTCCGCGATGCTCATAAATGAACAGGGTAAGCTCGTTGCTCAATATGATAAGATTCGCCTGCTGCCATTTGGCGAGTATGTTCCGCTGCCCGAGTGGGTGCCGGGTGCGGGTTTGATAAGGGCAATCGTCGGTGATTTCACTGCGGGCACTAAATATCGTTTGATGCCTGTAGGAAACTTGCGTGCGGGTGTTTTCATCTGCATCGAGTCGGCCTACCCATCGATCGCGCGACGCTTCACGAACGAAGGGGCGAATGTGCTGATCAATATCTCCAACGATGGCTATCTGGGTCCGACCGCTGTGATGCGACAACATCTGGCAAACGGAGTCTTTCGCGCGGTGGAAAATGGACGCCCGTTGCTGAGCGTGACCAATACCGGCATCACGGCATTCATCACGCCTGAGGGTGAAACGAGGGATGCTACGGCAGGTTTCAAACCCGAAGTTCGCACCTGGTCTGTGGGAGGGGCATCGAACCGAACGACCTTTTATACAAAGCACGGTGATGTATTTGTTATCACTTGTGCGGTTTTGAGTTTATTGATTTTTGTTCTTACATTTGTGAGTAGCGCGCGCCAGGCGCGAAGTTATTAAGCGAGATTTTGCCCGGAGGATTAATGGTCGAAACGTTATCAATTCAGGAATTACGAATATCTTTTGAAGAGTTGCGCGGTCGAGTTGAGCAGCTCGGGAGGTTTCTTTGATGTTGCGGCGCGTAAACAGGAGTTGAACGCTATCGAAAAACAGGCTTCAGCGCCGGATTTCTGGAACGATCAGGATGCCGCCCAGAAACTTTTGCAGCGACGAAGCATACTGGAGAAAAAGATCGATCGCCAGGAACACTTTGAGGCGGAGATCAGCGATGCCGGCGTACTTTTTGAATTTGCCGAAGAAGACGAAGCATCTCTGAAGGAACTGCGCTCGTTGGTTGAACGGTTGGAGCACGAAATAGGCGTCGCCGAAACTGAAATGCTACTCAGTGGCCCTAACGATCAACTAAATGCGATTTGCACGATTCACCCCGGGGCCGGTGGCACAGAATCTCAGGATTGGGCAGAGATGCTGTTGCGCATGTACTTGAAGTGGGCTGAGCAGCGGGGATTCAAAACAGAGATTATCGATTATCAACCTGGAGAAGAAGCGGGCTTGAAAGGCGTGACGTTCAGAGTTGAAGGCGAATACGCTTACGGGCTGTTGTCAGCCGAAGCCGGCGTCCATCGCTTGGTACGTATCTCTCCTTTTGATCAGGCCGCGCGGCGTCATACTTCTTTTGCTTCCCTCTTTGTCTATCCGGAGATAGACGAAAACATAGAAGTCGAAGTAAACGAAAAGGATCTGCGCATCGATACTTATCGCGCGACCGGCGCTGGTGGACAGCACATCAACACCACCGATTCCGCCGTACGAATCACGCACCTTCCTACGAACATCGTGGTGCAGTGTCAGAACCAACGCTCCCAACATCAGAACAAGGCTGTTGCCATGCAGGTGTTGCGTTCTCGCCTGTATGAACTCGAGCTGGAAAAACGAAAAGCAGAAACTGTCGAGCTCGAAGCAAACAAAGCGGACATTTCTTTCGGCTCGCAGATTAGAAGTTATGTGCTCGCTCCATATCAGCTGGTGAAGGACACGCGCACCAAATTGGAACGCGGCAATGTGGATGCAGTGCTTAGTGGGGATCTTGATGATTTCATCAAGGCGTATCTGCTGTCAAAGAAGGCAGCGTAATTGAGTTTACGACTAGTAGTTTAGAGTACAAACTCTAGTTTGATTCTTTCGATGCGAGCAACCTGAAGGTTGTACTCGAACTGATTAAACTTCACGAGACTAGATGGCAACTACTGAGTTTGAAGAAAAGCCGCGGATAATCACGCCGCGAAACAGCCGCCGCAACGAAATCGTGGCGATTTTGCTTTTCGCCTTGGGCCTACTGCTGACCTTGTGTTTGGTTTCGGGAGCGTTTTACCCAAGCGATCCTTCGTGGAACTCAGCGGGCCAGGTTCAAACCAGAAACTGGGCGGGCGCCATCGGCGCAAACGTCGCCGCCCTCCTATTTCAATCAATTGGCATCGCCGCTTACTTGCTGCCGTTATTATTATTGGCGGCTGCGTGGCGGGGTTTTCGCACCCGCAGCATCCGCGCACCGTTCTTCCGTTTGCTCGGCTTGCTGATTCTTCTGCTGTCAGCCGCTGCCCTGCTTTCGATTTCCGGTCTTCGTCCACTCTTTGACTCGAGCGTGCAGCCGGGCGGTTTGGTCGGCACACTGATTTCGCGCGGGCTCGCCAGCGGTCTAAACACCGTCGGTGCGACGATCCTGCTCGTTGCGATTGCGGCAACCGGATTATTGCTGGCCACCAACTTCTCGTTCGTTGACCTCTATCAAAAACTCGCGAGTTTGTTTGCCGAGCGGTTCGGATTTGTAGGCAAGCTGCCCGAGAGATTCCGAGCCTGGCGCGCAGCGCGGCACAAAGAGGCGCAGCTGCGCAAAGAAAAACGCGCGGCTTTGAAAGCTGAACACCTGGCGGCACGCGCGGCACTGAAAGCTTCGACTAATTTGAGCCCGGAACAGCGCATCGCCGAATTCATGAGCGCGCCTGCCACTGCAGAGATTGGCGTGGATGCTATTAATCGCGGCGAAGCGCGCCTGGTCCAACAAACAAAGCCGGTAGAAGCAAACGCCGAACCGGCGCGCGCAGCTGCCGCCGGCGTCGGGGTTCAGGCTGCGACGGTGGTAGCAGGCCGCTCGGGTCGACGCTCGATCTTTCCTCGCGGCAACGGTACTGCAGCCGTCGAGGAAGAGGAAGATGTCGAAGAGATGGTCAAGGGCGCGTCGGTCTTGCGGCCGAAAGGCGAGGCACCGGCGACCGGAAAACTTCCTTTCGACGCCGACCGCGCGAAACGTGTTTCCTACACCGACTACTCAATGCCGCCGCTTGAGTTTTTGAACGAGGCCCCGCCGCCTAGCGAACAGGCAGACACAGAACTATTGAGTTTAGCGACGCGGCTCGCGGAAAAGTGCAAGGAGTTCAATGTCACGGGCCAGATCAAACACATTTGTCCCGGGCCAGTGGTCACGACTTATGAGTTTAAACCCGATCCTGGTGTTAAGTACTCGCGCGTAGTTTCGCTTGTCGACGATCTCTGTTTGGCGTTGAAGGCAGAGTCGATCCGCATCGATCGCATGCCGGGCAAGCCTCACGTCGGCATCGAGGTTCCCAATCCGCGGCGCGAGACAATCTTCCTGCGCGAAGTAATCGAGTCACGCGCGTTTCGCGAATCCTCCTCTAAGCTTACGATTGCGCTGGGCAAAACGATCGACGGCCTTAATTACGTTGCGGACCTGGCCAAGATGCCTCACCTGCTCATCGCGGGTACAACCGGCGCCGGCAAATCTGTTGGGGTTAATGCACTGATTGTTTCCATTCTCTATCGCGCCCGCCCCGACGAAGTTAAGTTCATCCTGATCGATCCGAAGCGTTTGGAGTTGGGCCTCTACGCAGATATTCCACACCTGGCGACCCCAATCATTACCGATCCGAAAGTCGCATCGCGTTCATTGAAATGGGCAGTCAAGGAGATGGAGCAGCGCTATAAGGATCTCGCAGGCTGGGGTGTGCGCAACATTGACGGCTACAACACTGAGATTATGCGCCGCAACCTCGTCAAGGAGTATGACGAGAAAGGCGAGCCCCACAAACCGCTTCCCTACATCGTGATCATCATAGACGAGCTGGCCGATTTAATGATGACATCCGGACGCGAAGTTGAAGAGTCGATCACTCGCCTCGCGCAAATGGCGCGCGCGGTCGGTATCCACCTGGTGCTGGCAACGCAGCGCCCGTCAGTTGATGTGATTACTGGCTTAATTAAAGCCAACTTCCCGTCACGCATCTCTTTTCGCGTATCTTCCAAAGTCGATTCGCGCACCATCATCGATACCAACGGCGCGGAACACCTGCTCGGACGAGGCGATATGTTGTTCCTACCGCCCGGCACCTCGCGCCTAATTCGGGTTCATGGAGCCTACATCGACGAAACAGAAATTGGCCGCATCGTTGCGCACGCCAAGGCACAAGGAAATCCCGAATACGATGAGACGATTACTCAATCGGAAGAAGAAGCGCTCGGACTGGAAGACAGCGGCGGCGAACACGACGAGCTTTTCGAAGAGGCACTGCGCATTTGCGTCGAGATGAAGCGAGCTTCAACCTCAGTGCTGCAACGGAGACTGCGCATAGGCTACGGGCGCGCAGCGGCGATCCTCGACATCATGGAGCGCGAAGGCTTGATTGGACAGGCCGATGGTTCGCGGCCACGGCCGGTGCTCGGTCGCGCCTATGAAATGGTGGCGGAGTGGGATGAAGCCGGCGGCGAAGAGTAGCTCAGTTGCATAGACGTTAGTCTATTTTGCTGAGGAGGCCAGACTTAGGTCTATGCCACTAATTTGGTTGCTGATGTAGCCGGCGGCGAAGAGGAATAACCGCAGCTAAGTGGAACAAACTTCAAATGTGTTTTGCCAAGCAGCCACAGACTTAAAAGTCTATGCTACTAATTCACCTCGCAATTGCTTTGAAACATTTTCCACCGGATCCTGTGGAAAACCCTGTGGACATTGCCGCATAAAACAGATGAAGTTTTGAAATAGTTAGACTTCCAGCAAAGTGCACACGCGAGCGGCATCGTCACAAGTTGTTCACGAACATTCACTTGCATACATGAAACAGTTTCCTGCCTCGGTAAAATTTGCTTGCACGCCGATCATCGCAATCCTACTCGTGGGATTTTTGGGCGCATGTATGACTCGTTCGCGTAATGGAAACGCAAGTCGTTTCGAAGCGCGTAGCTCACCGGCGCCGCTGCACGTCAACATAAACAACGCCTCGGCTCAGGAACTCGAGCAGCTTCCCGGCATAGGCAAGGTCATCGCCGAGCGCATCGTGGCTTATCGGGAGCAAAATGGACGTTTCAAGCGACGGGAAGACGTGATGATGGTTAACGGCATCAGCGAAAAGAAGTATGAAGAGATTCGCTCGATGATCGTGGTGGAATGACGTTTTGACCTCGCGAACCGATTGATTAGGCCTCTCGCACCCGTTCACGAAGTCGGCCATGTTACAATCAAGACCATAATTTAGAATTCAGGAGACGTTTTGCTATGCCTTATTCCGAACTGATGATCCGCCCCATGCGCGAGGAATTGACACGTATCGGCGTGGAAGAGTTGCGCACGCCTGAACAGGTCGACGAAACCCTTACTAAAACTGATGGCACCGTGCTGGTGGTTGTTAATTCAATATGCGGTTGCGCTGCCGGCAAAGCCAGACCGGGAATCGCGCGCGCCCTGGAACACAATGTTAAGCCAGACAAAGTGGCTACCGTTTTCGCAGGTGCTGATATTGAGGCGACCGAAAAGGCGCGCAGCTACTTTACCGGTTATGCGCCCTCTTCACCTTCGATCGCATTGATGAAAGATGGCAAGCTCGTTTATATGATGGAGCGCCGCCAGATCGAAGGTAAGGATGCCTCACAAGTTGCTAACGAACTTATCCATGCGTTTGAAGAGCACTGCGTGAAATCGGAAGCGACGGCGAGCTAAGAAGAAAAGTTCAGAGTCCAAGCTTTAGCTTGTGGCTGCGCAAGCGGCAACCTGAAGGTTGGACTCTGACCTACTTTTCTGTTGACGTGTGAGCTTAATGAATTTCCTTTGAAAGCCTTGCCGGACCGAGCAGTTTAGCGAACTCCGCATGTGCCAGCACGACTTCCGGCGACTGCTGCACGGAAGCAAAATACTTCTGCTGAAATTCAGTGCCGGACTCAGTTGGCACCAGCAAAAACCTCGCTTCATCTATTAAAGCTACCGCCGTGCTTTCGCTGGTCGGTTCGCGGCTGTCCAGTGACTCGTCGATTTGGACAATCAACTCCGAAAGGTGACGCAGCCACGAAAACCACGGGTTATGCATGACGAGATTGAGAAACTCGTAACTATTTTCGATCCTGCCATGCACACGCTCATACCCGACTCGTTCAAAATCTAGCAACGATTTGTGCAAGCGCAGCAGGACTTGTCGAATGTCTCTTAGTTTTTGCTTTGTACCCTCGGAAATTTCCTCGTCAGAATCCACTGGATGCGACCACCTTTGCATGTTTTCGGATAGATTAACTACACAGCAACCGATAGGCAATCACTGGGATCGCGGGCTCCTCGCCCACAATGAGCGCGACAGCGCGCACAGCTCCCCGGTAGAAAAGAGCCTTCTCTCAGGACCATGTGGGATTCCAATTCTGTCAGATCTGCTGTGTTATGATCTCCGCAATGCCGGCCCCCTTCAGCCTCAGCACTCCCGTTGATGATCTCTACAAGTACCGGCTTGCGCGTTTCGGCCAAACGCTATCACATAACCTCGCCTTAGCGCTGAAGTCGCATTTCGGAAAGAAGACAGCTGCTGAGGTGACGGTTGAGGATCTGCTTGCCTACCTGCCGATGCGCTATGAAGACCGCTCGCATCCAGCGCGCATACGTGACTTGACGGAAGGCAAGCAGGCTTCGCTGGAACTTGAGGTTAAAGTTGCCGGCGGTTATCAAGTCAGGAACCGCCGCTCGTTCGGTCGCTCACGCCTTTTCATTTTCGAAGTCACTGCAACCGATCCCGAAAGGACCGGCCGGCCCGTCGTGGTCTGGTGGTTCATCTCCGGAACTCACGCCTATGACATAGTCACTTACTACACAAAACGCTTTCCACAAGGCGCGCGTTTCATGACCTTTGGTGCCTGGACCTGGGACAAGCGACGCGCCACCTATTCACTGCACCTTAACAAACCCGCCGACGAGCTCGAGATGTTGTCGCCCGCGTCAACCGACGTTGAGAAAGGTGAAGAGGTCTACGATCCGAAGCTGGCAGCAATTCACGTCGGCCGTTGTGTGCCCATCTATCGCAAGCTCGGTGACTTTAGTTCTAAACGATTGCGAGAGATCGCGCATGCGACGCTGGCGCTGTTGCCTGATGGGTCGATTCCGGAAACGTTGCCGGCCGAACTGCGCCGCCGCGGAAAGCTTATCGATCGTAGTTTTGCCTTGCGAGCCATTCATTTCCCTCCGGACGACACGGAGCTGGCACTTTACGAACAAGCTCGTAGCCCCGCTCATCTTCGTCTCATCTTTGAAGACTTCTTCTGGGTGGTGCTGGCAATCGCGTTGAAGCGAGGCAAACGAACAAAAGAGACAAAGCCTTCCGCGATCAAGCTTGATAGGGCCACCAAACTGCGCATTGGATCGGTGCTGCCGTTTAAGTTAACCGAGGCGCAGCGCCGCGTCGTCAAGGAAATCTTTCGCGATTTGCAGTCGACTGCCCCGATGAACCGGCTGCTACAGGGAGACGTTGGCAGCGGTAAAACCATAGTTGCATTAATTGCGATGTTGGCAGCAATGGAAAGTGGTTACCAGACAGCGCTGATGGCGCCCACGGAAATCCTGGCGGAGCAACACGCGCGGAATATCAAACGGCTGCTGGCAAAAGCGCCCTATCGAGTCGAACTTCTAACCGGATCATTGCGCGCTGCGGAAAAGAGAAAGCTTCAGCTCGAGCTGGCGGCGGGCGAGATTCACGCATGCATTGGCACTCACGCGCTGATTCAGGAGGCAGTATCTTTCAATAAACTCGGCCTCGCGGTTATCGATGAGCAGCACCGTTTTGGCGTCATGCAACGCGCCGAGTTGCGCGCGCGCGGCTTGAATCCGGATGTGTTGGTAATGACTGCGACACCGATTCCGCGTTCGCTGACGATGACGATTTATGGCGACCTTGATGTCTCGGTTATAGACGAGATGCCGCCGGGGAGAACGCCAATCGAGACAATGATTTTGGGTGAGGAGCAACGTCTCGAGGTGAAACAGATGCTAGCCCGCGAAGTGCGCGCGGGCCGGCAAGTGTACGTGGTTTACCCGCTGATTGAAGAGTCGGAAAAGATGGACCTGAAAGATGCAACGCGCCGGTATGAGTACTTGCGCGACAAAGTTTTCCCAAAGTTCTCGGTGGGGCTGGTCCACGGAAAAATGAAATCAGCCGCTAAAGAAGAGATAATGCGGCGGTTTGTTTCCGGAGAAATTCAGATACTCGTTTCGACCACAGTGATTGAAGTGGGAGTCGACGTGCCCAACGCCTCGGTGATGGTGGTCGAGCATGCTGAGCGATTTGGTTTGTCGCAGCTTCATCAACTTCGTGGACGCGTCGGTCGCGGCGCCGAGAAAAGTTACTGCCTGCTGCTGGCTTCAGACATTAAGACCAGCGTGGCCAGCGAGCGCCTCGGAATCATGGCAGAGACGAATGACGGTTTCAAAATCGCCGAGAAGGATCTCGAGTTGCGTGGTCCGGGCGAATTGTTGGGGACAAGGCAATCAGGCTTGCCGGAGTTTCGCATTGCCAATCTGGTGCGCGACCAAAAAATTCTGGATGCAGCACAGAAGGAGGCTGAGTTTTATCTCAACAAAGGCGAGCGTTCACCGGAAACGGCAAGAATGATTCAGCGCGTGCGCTCGAACGCGCGCTTCGGCTTGGCCGCGGTCGGATAATTGACGTCCGCAGATTACGCAGATTCCACAGATTCAGAAGAACTTAGACAAGATCTGGCCAGTCTGCAGCTCATTTCTTTGCAAGTCCTACTGCTTTGTAATCTGTGTAATCTGCGTAATCTGCGGATAAGGTTTTTGAACCGGTGCGAATCATAGCTGGAAAATATAGAGGCAGAAATTTGAAAAGCCCGCCCTCGCTTCAGGTGCGGCCAACTTCCGATCGGCTACGCGAGACACTCTTCAATGTCATTGCACCGCGGATCGAAAGCGCGCGCTTTCTCGATCTCTGCGCTGGTTCAGGAGCCGTTGGCATCGAAGCGCTGTCCCGCGGCGCCAGCCAGGCTATCTTTGTCGATAAGTCACGGAAGATGTGCGCCCTCGTCGAAGCCAATCTCGATCTCTGTCGTATTCCCGAAGCTGAAACGGAAGTCGTTCAGGCAGAAGCCGCTGATTACCTTGCGCGGAGTCTCAAACAAAAAGCTACACCGTGGGACATAGTTTTTTTCGATCCACCTTACGCGCTCGATTATTTGCCGGTGCTTGAATTGTTCGGGGCCAACTCCGGTTTGCTAGTGGCAGCCGGTTTGCTCGTCGTCGAACACCATCACAAAAATGGTTTGCCTGATCAACTTGGGAGTATAATCCGCAGCCGAGTACTCAAGCAGGGTGATTCCGCGCTCAGCTTTTTTGAACCACACAATCCTTCTAAGAGCCATTCCTGAGGAGAAACTATGACCAATTCTCTTTCGCGTCGAGGATTTGCAAAAGTCCTGGGCGCGAGTGCCGCTTATGCCGCACTCAATCCATCGTTCGCTAGTTCGACAACAAGCCTGCGCCTGGTTGCGAGCGCTTCACCGCTTGTCCGTTTGAGCTCGAATGAAAATCCTTATGGCCCATCGCCAATGGCGGTGAAAGCAATGACGGATGCATTCGGGCTCGCTTGGCGTTATCCGGATGAGCACGAGGGAATGCTCATCGATGCGTTAGCTAAACTAAATGGCGTTTCGAGCAATCAGATTCTCCTGGGCAATGGTTCGGGGGAGATTTTGAAAGTCTCTGCCGCCGCCTTTACGGGTGCCGGCAAAAAGTTGGTGGTTGGGCATCCAACTTTCGAAGCCATTCTTGCGCATGCTGCCGTCGCGGGGGCCGAGGTGGTGAAGATAAATCTGACCGCTGACTATGCTCACGATTTGCCTAAGATGCTTGCCGAGAAAAACGTCGGCTTGATTTACATCTGTAATCCAAACAACCCGACCGCGAGTATCACTCCAAAGGACCAACTGCGTGCGTTCCTGGCAAAGGTTCCTGCCCCAACGATCGTATTGGTGGATGAGGCGTATCACCATTACGTGGAGTCGAACCACTACGAGAGCGTTATTCCATTGATCGCACAATACCCAAACCTGATGGTGGCGCGGACGTTTTCGAAAGTTTACAGCATGGCCGGTTTGCGTTGCGGTTATTGCGTCGCGCGACCGGAACTGATCGAAGCCATGCGCCGTCAGCAAAGCTGGGACAGCCTGAACATCATGGCGCTGGTCGCGGCCTTAGCGAGCGTGCAGGACACTGAACAGGTTGAACTGGGCCGGCGCCGCAATACCGAAGTAAAGAACTATGTGTATTCCGAGCTGGACAAGTCAGGTTACAAATACATTCCATCGCACGCCAACTTTATGATGGTAAACCTGCGCCGCGAAGTCAGGCCTGTCATTGGCGCCATGCGCGACCGGGACGTGCAGGTTGGTCGCGTGTTTCCCGCAATGCCAAACTTCATGAGGGTGACGGTCGGCACCAGACCGCAAATGGAGGCGTTCGTGTCTGCATTTCGCGCGGTAATGAGCTGAATTGTCTCTGGTGGGACTATAGAAGAGCGGGGGCAAGCCCGCCTTCCCGACCTAGAGACTCTTTGCCTTGCGCCCTCGTTTCACGTTGAAAGCCTTTCCGGGCGCCAGCCACAGCTCAATTCTGATCAGCTTAAGGTTGGGAAGGAGGGCTTGCCCCCGCTCTTCTTCCCGCGTTCGAACCAGTTTCTCACTCAGGCAAATACTTTCTCCTGTTTCGCCACCTCACCGAATCGTTGTTAGAATCGTCGCATGCTCGTTCTCGGTATTGAAACGTCGTGCGATGAAACAGCCGCGGCCCTGGTGCGCGACGGCCGCGAAATTGTTTCGTCTGTCATTGCCTCGCAAATAAAGACTCACGAACGCTTTGGCGGGGTGGTACCAGAACTCGCGTCTCGCGAACAT
The DNA here is from genome assembly GCA_040003675.1 of bacterium. Classification (GTDB taxonomy): domain Bacteria; phylum Acidobacteriota; class Blastocatellia; order Pyrinomonadales; family Pyrinomonadaceae; genus PSRF01. Next base: position 12,303 of record JBDUCC010000014.1, read on the forward strand.
CTCGACAAAATTGTCCCGATTGTTGAAGAAGCATTTACGCGCGCGACCATTCGCAAGGAGGACATCGACGGCATTGCAGTGACGATAGGCCCGGGGCTGGTGGGCTCATTACTGGTCGGTGTCTCGTACGCCAAAGCGATGGCTTTTGCGCTCGAAAAGCCGCTGGTCGGCGTCAACCACATTGAAGGACACATCTATTCCGTCGCGTTCGAAAACCCGCCGGTCGAATACCCGGCGCTCGCCCTGGTAGTTTCCGGCGGCCACACCAATTTGTTTTTCGTTCCTGAACCCGGCAAGTACAAAGTTTTAGCGCGCACGCGCGATGACGCCGCCGGAGAGGCGTTTGATAAAGTTGCGAAGATGCTGGGGCTTGGTTATCCGGGCGGCCCCATCATCGAAAGGCTCGCGCGCGAAGGTAATCCGAAAGCTATCAAGTTTTCCGTGCCGCGCATGGGTGATGGCTCCGCCGATTTTAGCTTCAGCGGATTGAAAACCGCGGTAACGAAATACGTTCGCGAAAGCGGTGTGCGGCCGGTAGACAACGGCGATGCGCCATCGCAGGCAATAAAAGACCTTGCAGCAAGTTTCCAGAGTACTGTTATTCGCTCGCTGGTAGGAACGACTGAGCGCGTGGCGGCAGAGTATGGACCAAGAACCTTGATTGTCGCCGGCGGTGTTGCGTGCAACGGTGCTTTACGCGAGGCATCGAGCAAAGCTGCAGTACAACTTGGAATACCAGCATACTTCCCTTCATTACATCTCTCGACGGACAACGCGGCTATGATCGCTGCCGCGGGAACGGTGAAATTACAAGCAGGCGAACGCGCCGGCTTTGATTTGAACGCTGATGTGACGCTGCGCCTGCAAAATGTGGACAATCAGGAAGAAGCGTTGCGAAAAGCGAAGGTACGTTACCGCCTTTAATCAGCCGTTCTAAGTTGGCGCGATATTTTTCGAATGAAAAAGGCGGGCACCGTTGCCCGCCTCTTTATTTCTGCCTACTGCTTACTGCCTACTGCCACTGCTTACTGCTTACTGCTTACTGCTTACTTCCTTGTCTTGGCCTCGTCACGCGAGGCCGGGAGTTGGCCTTATCAACCTTCGATGACGCTTGCGGCGCTCACCGCCTTTTTCTCATAGGCGGCGATGGTGGCGATGTTGCGCTTCTCCAGATCCGTTAACTGCGCATCGGTGAAATTCGGATCGGCCTTGTACCAGGCAAAGCTGGAAAAATACTTTTGCAGCCACGATTCTTTGAATACCTTGCCGCGACGCGCATAAATCTCCTGCCGCATCTGGCTGGCGTCTTCAACAAACAAACCTTCCAGCAGGCTGCGGGTTACAGGCTTGCGGCTCAGGTCGTCGTGAATCTTCGTTTCGTAAGCAACTATTGTCTCGACGTTGGTCTTGTCAGAACCGGAAAGTTGTTCGTCTTTGAAGTTGTCGTCCGGCTGGTACCAGGGCTGGCTGAAGAAATACTGCGCCAGCCAGGGCGCCTGGAATGAACGGCCATGGCGCGCATACACCTCGTTGCGCAACAAACGCAATTCGTAAAGACTCAACCCGTGCAGCATTTGTGCAGAGATCAAACGATTTTCAAACAGCTCCATGTCGCCCGGCGCTAGCGCAACTTTGCGGGAACGTTTTTGCGCCAGCGAAATAGTGGCCAGATTCTTCTGTTCGATCGCTGACAGCGACTTTGGATCGTATTTGCCCGCTTTGTACCAATAGCGCTCGTCGAAATACTGCTGGAGCCAGGCGTCACTTTCAAAACGCTTGCCGTGAATCGCCTCGATCTCCGAGCGCAGCACCAACCACTCCGCACCGCTGTGTTTGCCAAATTTGCGTGGTGTAAGCGCGCGAGTGCGCCAGTAACGCATGTCGCCCGGTTGGACAGTTTCATGCTTGCTTGCTTCGGCAACGCGAATTAGATCGAGATTGTTTCGCTCAATTGCGTTCAGCATCGAGTTTTGAAAGTCGGAATTGGGTTTATACCAATCCTGCGCTTCAAGGTAGGTCTTGATAGTCGCGTCCTTGAAGACGCGGCCGTGCCGGCCGAAAACGATGCCACGCATCAGCGTTAGATCTTCGAGTGGAACCTTCGCAACGTCAGCAGACTTAAGCGCAGACTTTGCGAAATCGAAGGTTTGCCAACGCTCCATGCTGTCCTGCGCGTTCGCGGTTAACGACACAAACGCCAGCAGGATTGCAAAACATAGAATTTGCAGTTTGGGATGGGGGAATTTCATGTGGGCTCCGGATTGAGTTTGGTTTAACCAAAGATGTCGCGAACTTTGTCTACCAATCCCTTGTCTTCCAGGTCCTTGTTCTCGACTACCGCAAGTTGTTCGAGAAGTTTCCGTTGTTCACGTGTCAGCGAGATTGGCGTTACGACGCTGACGGAAACAAACAGGTCGCCGTGACCACGCCCGCCGAGCACCGGCATGCCTTTGCCTTTAAGGCGAAAAACGGTCCCGGTCTGTGTGCCCGCCGGAATCTTGATCTTCTCTTCGCTCTCGATAGTTGAGACGAAAACATCGGAACCCAAGGCAGCCTGCGCGAATGTGATCGGCAGCGAGACATACAGGTTACTTCCTTGCCGTTCGAAGCGTTCGTGTTCGCCGAGATGAATCACCACGTACAAATCGCCTGATGGTCCACCCTGTGTTCCCGACTCTCCTTCGCTCTGCACGCGCATACGCGAACCAGTTTCGACACCGGCGGGAATCTTGACTTCCATCTGCTTCTCGCGTTCCACACGACCAGCGCCGCGACAGGCTGCACAGGGGCTCTTCACCACGCGGCCAGCGCCGCGGCAGGTCTGGCAAGTCCTCGCCACCGAAAAGAATCCTTGCTGATAGCGCACCTGACCCGAGCCCTGACAGTTGCTGCATGTTTCGGGTTTCGTTCCTGGCGCAGCGCCGTCCCCTTTGCAGGTATCGCAGGTTTCCAAACGAGGAATGCGCAATTGCGCAGTCATCCCGGCATATGCTTCTTCAAGAGTAATCTCCAGGTCGTATCGCAGGTCGGCGCCGCGTTGCGCGGTTGAGCGGCGCGCGCCGCTACGACCACTGCCGAACACATCGCCGAAGCCGAACAGATCGCCGAGGATATCTTCGAACCCGGTAAAGCCCGGCGCTCCCCAACTTTGTCCGGCGCCGCTCGAAACTCCGGCGTGGCCGAAATGATCGTAACGCTGGCGCTGATCCTGATCGGAAAGGACGCTGTAGGCTTCGGATAACTCCTTGAACTTTTCTTCCGCCTGAGGATCGTTCTGGTTGGTGTCCGGATGATGACTTCTCGCCAAACGGCGATACGCGCTTTTCAGTTCCTGGTCCGTAGCGGTGCGGTTCACTCCTAAAACTTCGTAATAATCTCGCTTACTCATTCAGTATTTCTTAAAACCTTTCGTATTATTTTTTTCTAATCAAGGGTGAAGGTATTGTCTGAAGAATTAATTGGAATCCTCGGCACTGTTCGGTACCGCTTCGTTGGTCGGGTTCATCATAGCGTTGGTGAGCTGTGCCGCCACTCGTTCCAGCGCCGTCAGCGCTTTATTGATTGTTTCGCGTCCCTCTGCAGTCGCCGCTGCTTCAGCCTCACCAAACACGCGTTCTGAGATCTCCTGATCGTTAGCCGATAGCAGTCCGCCAAACTTGGTGAACGACTTCTGCGTGTTCCGCAACAGTGATTCCAGTTTGTTGCGAAGCACCACGACTTCTTTTGCGTCGCGATCGGTTTCCGCAAAAGTTTCCGCCTCTTTGATCAAGTGCTGAATCTCGTCAGGGGCGAGGCCCGAGGTCGGCGTAATGCGCATCTGCTGTTCGCGGCCGGTCGCCTTGTCCTGGGCCGACACCGAAACGATCCCATTAGCGTCAACTTCGAACGACACGTCGACTTGCGGCACCCCGCGCGGGCTCGGTGGTATGCCGACCAGCTCAAATTTTCCGAGCGAACGATTGCCTTCAGCAACTTCGCGCTCCCCTTGCAGGATGTGAATCTCGACGGAGGTCTGATTATCAACGACAGTTGTAAACGTGAGGCTGTTGCGAAGCGGAATAGTCGAATTGCGATCGATGATTTTGGTGAACAAACCGCCGCGCGTTTCCAGTCCCAGGCTCAACGGCAGAACGTCGAGCAACACGATGTCTTTGACTTCACCAGTGAGTACGCCGCCCTGGATGGCAGCCCCCATTGCCACGACTTCATCGGGATTGATTTCTGCTGACGGCTTTTTGCCAAAAATTTTCTCGACGGTACGCTCCACTATTGGTGAGCGCGTCTGACCGCCAACCAAGATAACTTTGTCAACATCGGCCGGTTGAAGTTTTGCGTCCTGAAGCGCACGCTGGCACGGTTCTATTGTTTGTTCGATTAGGTCGCCAATCAGTTTCTCAAACTCATCGCGACTCAATGGCTTATTGAAGTGCTTGGGACCAGTCGCGTCGGCCGCAATAAAGGGAAGGTTGATGTTGGTCTCAGTTGCCGACGACAGTTCACATTTTGCACGCTCGGCTACTTCTTTGAGACGCTGTAGGGCCAGCCTATCCTTGCGTAGATCGATGCCGGTGTCGCTTAGAAATTTATCAGCCATCCAATTCATGATGCGCTCATCAATGTCTTCGCCACCAAGGAAAGTGTTGCCGGACGTGGACAACACCTCAAACACGCCGTCACTCATTTCCAGGATCGATATATCAAACGTGCCGCCGCCCAAATCATAAACTGCTATGCGCTCGATGTCGGATTTGCCCAGCCCGTAAGCAAGCGCAGCCGCGGTCGGTTCGTTGATGATTCGCTCAACTGTTAACCCCGCAATTTTGCCTGCGTCTTTTGTGGCCTGCCGCTGCGTATCGTCGAAGTAGGCGGGTACAGTTATGATCGCGTCTGTTACCGGCTCGCCCAGAAAATCTTCCGCCGCCGCCTTCAGACGTTGCAGCACGATTCCTGAAAGCTCAGGCGGACTATAGCTGCGGCCCTGCACGCGCACGCGAGCGTCGCCATTTGGCGAATCAACGATTTCAAACGCCGAGGTCTCGCGCATTCGTTGAACTTCTCGCGAATTGTATTTGCGGCCGATCAATCGCTTCACGGCGTAGACAGTGTTTGCCGCGTTGGTCACAGCCTGGCGTTTGGCAATCTGGCCCACCAGGCGCTCACCCTTGTCCGTGAACCCAACCACGCTTGGAGTGGTTCGACCACCTTCTTTGTTAGGCACAATCTGGACAGCCCCGCCTTCCAGAACGGAAACGCAGCAGTTTGTCGTGCCTAAATCGATGCCTATGGCTTTTCCCATTTTCGTGAATCCTACTGGAGCAGGGTGCTAGTCATTTTTTGACGGCGACTTTTACCAGCGATGGCCTAATTAGTTTGTCACCGAGTTTGAATCCGCGAACTATTTCCTGCATGACGGTGTCCGGTTCGTAGTCATCTGTTTCCTCCGTCACCACGGCCTCGTGATAATGGGGATCGAACATTTCACCTTCAGCCGGGACGGGCTTAACTCCAAATGCGTCCAGGACACCATTCAACTGTTTGTAGATCAAATCGACGCCGCTGAGAAAGTGGCGAAACTCGTCGGATTCGCTGGCCTCAACCGATGCTTCCGTTTCCAGCGCTCGTTTTAGATTATCCAAAACCGGCAAGAGCTTGGCCGCGATGTCCGCTACCACGCGGTTATACGTTTCCGTCCTCTCCCGTTCCATTCGCTTGCGGTAATTCTCAAAATCAGCCTGGCGCCGGGACAAACTTTCCCGCAAATCTTTGACTTCTCCTTCAAGTCTTTTCAGTTCTGCGCGCGTGGCGACCAACTCGGCCACCTCAGGGCCGCCCGCATTGGGGGCGACATCGGCGGGTGAGCCGTCGGCCTGCGGCGATGAGCGCACCGGAGGATCGGCTTCAGCAAAAGTATCGTGTTCGGGATCCGGCAAGCCGGATTCTGAGACAGGAGGGGTCACTTCTTCAATCGTCTCGGGGTCATCAGCCACAGTTTCGAAATCGTCCACTCCGTTGCCTTCTCTTTCTCCGTCGCCGTCCAGAAAATTCACCGGAATGTGGTTCCGCGTGTTTCCCTTTTCATCAGGCATATCGTCACGTAGGTTCTGCCAAGATTAAGAAGGACTTCAAGCGCGGGTTTCGTCATTGAGCCGGTGCTCAATTAACCGCGCCATGTAGTTTACCATAGCCATGATGCGGGAATACTCAATCCTCATCGGACCAACAACACCCAGAGTGCCTAGATGCTCGTTGGAGCCGAGCCGATAGGGTGCGGTGATCAAAGCGCAGTTTCGCAGGGAAGGATTAGGGTGTTCGCGTCCAATCACCACATGTACGTCTCCCGCCAGGGAAACATGGTCACGCGACACACACTCATTCAGTATCTTAATGAGCCGGGATTTCTCTTCAAAGGTCCGAAACAGCTCTCGCATTCGGTCGATGTCAACAAAATCCGGCTTGCTGAGCATGTTTGAGGCCCCATCAACGTAGACATCGCCGCTTACCGTGTCCTCACCTTCGAGGCTCATGTCACAAAGCAGGATGGCGTTTCCGAGTAATCGATCGTAGAGAGCTTTTTCCTGCCTCATCAGTTCGAGAATCTCGGCGCGGATCGCCAACAGACTCTTGCCGCTAAACTCCACGTTCAAGTAACGCGCTGTGCTTTCCAATTCCTCCTGCGAAATCTGATTTTCCAGCCGGATGATCTTGTTATGCACCGTGTTTGCGGTAGTAACCAGAACGACAAGGATGCGTTTGTCGGAAAGTTGAACGAATTCGATGTGATTCAAGCGATTGTCGGCCAAAGATGGCGAGATAACGATACCGACATTTTCAGACAACTCTGAGAGGGCGTGGGACACTCTCTCCATAACTCGATCCGATGAAGTAGCCGACTCGAGACCGGTTGACGAAAAGACCTTGTCGATCGCGCGCAAATCAGCACGAGAAAGCCGTGACTCTTCCAGCGTGTTATCGACGTAATAGCGATAACCTTTATCCGTAGGCGTGCGACCGGCTGAAGTATGAGGTTGCTCAACCAGGCCCGACTCTTCCAATTCCGCTAACACATTTCTGATCGTCGCTGAGCTCCAACCCGAGCTTCCGCCAAAGCGATCGGCCAGTACACGGGAACTCACTGCTTCGCCCGTACCGAGGTGCTCCTTGATTAAAGCCGCGAGCACGGCCTGGGCGCGCGCATCAATCGGGTCGGCATCTGTTGTATGAATATTGGATTGGCGACGGGGCATGAATTGCTATTTAGAGTCAGAGGAAACCACTAGAATTTCCCAACGGGCGATCATTAGGCGAAAGGAACACTCACATCAATCACCTGATCGCAGTATAAAGAATCATTTAAGTCGCTGCAAACGGTTTGGGCTTCCCCTTGCGCGAGCTAAGTCGTACGGCTCCAACGCCTTAATAAAGTCTGGCTTAGACGTTTCCCGACCTCCGGCCAATAAGTCAAATCCACTTGCGTCAGGCGAAAGCAGGTTTAGCGGACTACCCGAAACCACTGCCGCTCCTCCAAAAACCCCCTATTTTGCTGCCCTTTTCGGCCCGAGGTCCGCTCCCAATTGACGCTCGCCAAGGGTCTCCGTAAGATTGCTGCAGCCCGCCGACTTTCAGTACCCACGCCCTCGGGTCCGACAGTCCGAGCTGAAACAGAAGTTCTCCTCCGCAATATTGGAAACAAAACATTCGAATCGGTTCCGGCGCTGCTAGGCTACAAGGAGAAGTGGACAATGGACGAGGTGAAAAAGTTTTTCGTCGATGCTTTTCGCCAGCTCGGCCGTAACCGTCCGCTACCGGTCATCGACGTCCGCTTCTATCCCTACGCCGGCCTGCACCATACAATCAGGCTCCGCTCCGGCAACCTGTACGTGCGCATTTCCGACATTTGTAAACCTTGCCCGCCGGACGTGATGCGCGCCCTGGCTTTTGTCCTGGTGGCCCGGCTTCTGGGCAGAAGGGTACCGGCACTCGAGGAACGCACCTATCGCGAATATTCCATGACGCCCGAGGTTATGCGCTCTTCTGATATTGCGAGAAAACGTCGCGGCCGCAAACTGATTTCCAGCGCCCAGGGCAGGTCTTATGATCTTGATCGGATGTTCTCGAAAATAAACCGTCGCTATTTTGAGTCGGCACTGCCTAAACCCACGATCACATGGTCGCAGCGTCGCACGCGCAGTATTCTCGGGCACCACGATCGCGTGCACGAAACAATTACGATTAGCAAATCGCTCGACTCGCCGCAGGTGCCGGAATGGTTCGTAGAGTTCATCCTTTATCACGAGATGCTGCACATCAAGCACGCCGCCAAGGTGATTAATGGCCGCCGCTACTACCATACCGAGGCTTTTCGGCTCGATGAGAAGCGATTTGCGAAATATGAAGCGGCGCAAACCTGGCTTGAACAGGCCGCTCGCCAACGCCGTGTTCCGCGGGCGCGGGCCGCGTAGTTTCATATTGGAACCTTTTGGCGGGTGAGACGTTAATTAAAACGAGGTAGGTGGGCTCCTCAAAAAAGGCGGTCAAGCTGGAGTTGATTGGATTCCAGCGAGGCCGCCTTTTTATGCGCTTGGGAACCATCATCTTGGGATCTCCGCGCGCTGGCGTGGGCGGGTCCGATGTTGCTAGCTGCCACTGGACAAAGCGACGCGCGCCTCGCTAGACTACGCCTTCAAAATACGGCCTCGATCGGCTCGCCAGGCTCGCGGTTAATAAACAACGCTTATACGGAGAACCAAACAAAAGTTATGGCTATTTCTGCAACTCAAATTCGCCGGGGAATGGTCCTTCTATTCGAAGGCGAGCCATGCAAGGTGATGGAATTTCGCCATCATACGCCTGGAAATCTGCGCGCAATGATTCAGACCAAACTACGAAACATCAAGACCGGATCTTCCTTCGAGCACCGCTTTCGTTCGGTTGACACCATAGAACGGGCGGCCCTTGAACAGCATGAAATGGAGTATATGTACTCCGACGGCTCGCATCATCACTTCATGAACACGGAAAACTTCGAGCAGGTCGCGCTCAGTGGCGAAGACCTGGGCGATGCAGCCCAGTGGTTAACACCAGGCCTGAAAATACAGGCAGAATTTTTTGAGGGTGCTCCCATCGGGATTGATTTGCCACCTTCAATGGAATTGACGGTCACCCGAACTGAACCGACGATGAAAGGCGCAACAGTTTCCAACGTGAACAAACCGGCAACGCTGGAAAACGGCGCCACTGTGACCGTGCCGCCCTTTGTGAATGAAGGTGACCGAATCCGCGTCGATCCCACCGAAGGCCGGTACATCGAGCGAGCCAAATAGCGACCAGTGACAGGTGACAAGTGACAGGTTTAAGAACCTATTCTCACTTGTCACTTGTCACCTGTTACCTGTCACTCTCATGTACTTCATCTACAGCCTTCTGCTCGCTGTCGGTTTTATCATCCTCCTCCCTCGCTTTCTCTACGATGCTTTTCGCCACGGCAAATATGTTGCCGGATTTCGCGAGCGGCTTGGCACCTTAACACCTGTAACTAGCCAACCGCTGCTTTGGATTCATTGTGTTTCTGTAGGCGAAACGCAAGCGGCGCGTCCCCTCGTACTGGAACTCAAAAAACAACTTCCCAATCATCGCATCGCTATTTCGACTACAACTCTCACGGGCCAGAATCTTGCCCGTGAGATTTTCAAGGACGATGCCGAAAAGATTTTTTACTTCCCTTTCGACTGGCGCCGGACCGTCCGCAGAACACTGAAAGCGCTACGCCCGGAAGCAGTGTTGATTATGGAGACTGAGCTCTGGCCGGGTTTTTTGCGAGAATGCGAGCGCCAAATGATTCCGGTTGTTGTACTCAACGGCAGGTTGTCGGAACAATCGTTTCGCCGTTACCGTTTGTTTCGAAATTTCATGTCGCGAGTATTGCGCGGGGTTAGTTTGGCCATCATGCAAACCGAAGCTGATGCAGCGCGCTTGCGGCTGTTGGGAATTGCGCCTGAAAAAGTTCAAGTTTCCGGAAATCTGAAATTCGACGCAGGTACGCTACCGTTGAATGACACCCTCACCCGGCAGTTAGGGGCGCGGTTCAACTTCGCTCCCGATTCACCATTGATCCTGGCGGCCAGCACGCACGCTCCTGAAGAACGAATCATCATTGACGCCTTCAAGCGAGTGATAGCCCACGCGGTTCCGTCAGCACGCCTGATGATCGCGCCAAGGCATCCCGAGCGGTTTGCCGAAGTAGCTGCACTCGTCGCTGCCTCGGGTCTACCCTGGGCACGCAGAACTGCGTCAGCGAGACCAACTGACAACACCGCGAGGATTGTCTTACTGGATACGATCGGCGAACTGCAATATGTCTATTCGCTGGCGACGGTGGTTTTTGTCGGCGGCAGCATTGCGAAGACAGGTGGGCACAACATACTCGAGCCGGCGGCATTAGGCGCGTGCGTTCTAACCGGCGCGCACACTTACAATTTTCGGGAAATTGTAAACGCGTTCGTAGAGGCGGAAGCTATCGTCCAGTTGCCGGCAATCCCTGATTCAGACATAAGGCTGGAGCTGGAGAAAATGTTTGCCGCATTCCTGACTGACGGTGAGAAAAGAAGACTGCTGGGCGAACGCGCACAGCAACTCGTCAATCAGAACCGTGGCGCCACTGAACGGACGATGGAACTGCTGAAAAAGTTATTAACCAATTCCGCTGCATCTGCGAAAAGCGTTTCATCACTTCGTCATGAAACTGCGAGCTCCTGATGAAGGCCGCAAACTCATTCATACTTCCTCCTTTTAGCGCGCTCTATAGCCTGGCGACGCGGCTACGGCTCGCGGCTTATCGCCGGCATCTTTTTTCCGTTACTAAACTCGACGCGCCCGTCATCAGCGTCGGCAACATCACCACCGGTGGCACTGGAAAGACGCCATTGGTGGAGTGGGCCTGTCGCGTTATTGCAGACCAGGGCAAACGAGTTTGTGTGCTGACACGTGGATTCGGACGACAAAATCCCAATGAACAAATCATTGTTAGCGACGGCAACAAGATTTTGGCCAACGCTTCGGCAGCAGGCGACGAGCCGCTACTGCTGGCGGAGAATCTAATAGGAGTGGCGGCCGTTGTTTGTAACTCGAATAGAGCGGTGGCAGGTGCCTGGGCTATTAATAATCTGCAGTCGGAAGTCTTCGTTTTGGATGACGGCTTCCAGCATCTGCGTCTCGCGCGCGATCTAAACATCGTGACAATTGATGCAACCAATCCATGGGGCGGCGGCTTGTTGCCCTACGGTCATTTGCGAGAACCGCTCAGCGGTTTGGCTCGCGCGGATTGCGTGGTACTTACGAGGACCGAAGAACCAGCAGACCTGGCATCGATTACTAGAACCGTTCAGAAGATCGTGGGACCAGCGCCGATCTTTCGTTCGATGATGCACACGTCGGCATTGCGCGATCTTAATGGTAAGGCCGTTGAGCACGCTTCCTTGATCTCACAACCAGTCGGCGCAATCTGTGGCGTTGGCAATCCCGTGTCTTTCTTCAATCACTTGCGACGCGAGGGATTTGAACTGGCATTCGAGCGTGCCTTACCCGATCACTACAACTATCAACAAGCCGACGTTGACAACATCGTAGCAGAAGCTAAACAGAAGGGCGCACGCAGTATTCTCACGACGGCAAAGGACGCCGTAAAACTTTCGGCGTTTCAGTTTGAAATTCCTTGTTATGTGCTGGAAATCAAAATCTCAATTGCAGAGGAAGCAGGCCTCATTCAGCTTATTCGAAACCAGCTAAGCTAATTCGGCGGATTTATTGCGGGCGTCGCGGGCGGCGAACTGCTCGGCGGCGGAAGCGTTGGTTTTGGCGTCGCAGGTTTGGGCGTGGGCGGCGGCGGCGCTTCTTCTACCGTCTGCGTGGGCGAAGGCAGAGGAGGGTTCTTTCTGACGTTAGAGTTAGCGTTCGCGTTGTCATTGACGTTTGGATCGAATCCGACCGCGTCAGCTGGACTTTCGGTTGGAGAAGGAGAGGCAGCTCGATTCGCGTTGGCATTCTGATTTGTAGGGCCTCCCGTCGGGATCCCCGACTCCGCCTGACCTGTCGGCGGTTGTGCAGGTTCAACCGGTTGGCTGTTAGGATCCGCACTTAATCCTGAAGCGGGTTGCGCTTCGGTTGTGGGCGTTGGCGAGCGACGCGTGAAAACATAGATCGCCGCAAAGATCACCAACAAGCCAATCGTCGACGGGATAAGGATCTTCCACGGAGTGAAACTCGCTATCGGCGACGGCTCAGGAGGCAGGGACGGTCTGGGCATAGGCGTCGTTAAGCGCTTACGCACCAATGTCTCTTCATCCCTGTCCTCGTCGACCAAACCACCTGACCCCGTTGGCACAACCAGGCGATCACTATTCGCTCGCAACGGCGCTGGCTCCATGTCGGCAGCAATGATTAGGTCTTCAACCAATTCATTCGCCGACGCGTAACGCGTCTGCGGTTGCTTTTCCAAAGCCCGCGCAACTACGCGTCCGACTGCCGCCGGCAAGTCGCTTCTTTCTTTCAAAACGGAAGGCGCCGGCTGTTGCAGGTGCTTCATCATGATTTCGGTAGGCGAGGCGCCAGTAAACGGCACATGGCCCACCAGCATTTCGTAGGTGATTACCCCAAGCGAATAAATGTCGGAGCGCGCATCAATATCCGATGCTTGCGAGCATTGCTCCGGAGACATGTACTGGGGAGTGCCAATGACGAGATCCGGCGCAGTCAAACCCGGATCGTAATCACCTTCTCGCTCTTTGATTTTGGCAATGCCAAAATCCAGTACCTTTGCATAGTCGTTGCCGGTGGCGCTCAACAGCATGATGTTATCGCTCTTAAGATCGCGATGGACCACGCCCTGCTCGTGGGCGGCATTAAGCGCATCGCTAACTTGCTTAATGATTTCAACCACTCTGGCCAGCGACAACGGGCCCTCGCGACGGATGAGGTCCTTAAGCGTCTCGCCCTCGAGGTATTCCATAACGAGGAAGACAATGCCGTTTTCGTCTTCGCCAAAATCGGTGACACTGATTGCATGCGGATGAGAAATTCGCGAAGCGGCCCGCGCTTCCCGTGAAAAGCGCGCCACAATTTTTTCGTCTGCGGCCAGCGAGGGGCGCAACACTTTGACGGCGACGGTCTTGTCCATCAACACGTGCGTACCCTTGTACACCGTGCCCATCCCACCCTCGCTCAACTTTTCGTCAATGCGATATTTCCCCGCGAGGGTTTGTCCCAGCAATTCGTCGCTGGTGGTTTCCAGAGCTACGCCGTCAGACGGGCACAAGGTATTGGAGTCCGGATATTCTTCGCCACACTTCGGACAGGTTTTCATCGAAGAGTTTAACGCCTCGTAAAATTTTCTACCGGGAGATAAAGTCAGACTACCACATCGCGTCAGAACGCAGCAAAGATACACCAAACCAGCATACCTGTTTATGATCCGCGGTGATATGAGTCAAGAAAAAATGCGAGCGCAGGCACAAAACCTGCGCTCGCAACGGTGGCTTAGACTTTATAGTCTGTGCCTGTTTCAATCACAGACTGAAGTCTGTGCTACTTCTGACTAGG
>JBDUCC010000151.1:0-7824 GCA_040003675.1 bacterium
CGTGACATATCTCGCAGTTGTTATATTTCTTCTTCTGGTCATCCGGCGCGTGCGCCAACTTAACAAAGAAACTGCCGGCTAAATGAATAGAGTTTGGCCGCGAGCGCAGCGCCGCAATAACGTCCTGGTGTTTGTCGTGTGGAAATTCGATCTTGAACTCCCAGGGTTCGCTCAGTTTGCGGAAACTTGAGCGCGCATCATCACGCGGGGAAATCTTCGTGTGGCAGACGCCGCAGATTACCGGCTTTGCTCCTTTGAAGAACTGCGCGCGGTGACAACGGACGCAGGTGTCGTGTTCAGGAAAATCAGCTACGTCGGGGAAGGCATCGAGCCCGGGAAAGTCCACCGCCTTTTGCCAATTAGCGGTCGGCACTTTGTGACAGGTCTTGCAGGCACCCTGATGTTCTTTAGTGGCGTGAGAGAATCTTGAATAATTGGTGGTGGTTTCCCTCGTGGCTCGTGGCTTGGCAACTCGGCGCGCTCCGCGCTTCTGTCCGACAACTCCACCACTCTGCGAGAATTGCTGCGGATAGAAAACGAAAATGAGCGCCGCTAGTGCGATTACGAGGAATGTGGCTGTGTAGCGTTTCATCGAATCAATTGCAGGAGGTCACGCGGGGTCACTTGTTAGGCTCGGGACATGCGGGCAGCGGCTTATCGACACTGCGGCATTTGATGTTGTTCACATCTCGCAGGTCTTTATTTCCCGGGTTCGAGATTAGGAAGGGCTTCTCCGTTGCCAGGTCGCCGGGTTTCACTTTTACATCACAGTTCCAGAAGGTAGCGTCGTTGCCTGCGATTTCAGTGGGTAGAATGTTAGAAATAACGTAGGTGCCAGGTTCCAGATCAGTAAAATAACCAGTGCCGTTCAGGTCAGTCATGACAGACATGACCTTAACTTTTGAAAGCTGTTCGGCCTGCTTGATGAAACCTTGCAGCTCCTCTTGCCGCCGCTTGTAGAAGCCGTCGCGAATTTGGTCGGACAGGTTTGCCGTCAGCCACTTGCGTGCTAACTCCCGACTGGCAAACGTTTTTTCGCCTGCGGCGACTGCATCAGTAAACTCACGAACCGCCCCCACGCCCTCGATGTCCTTCAGTTCCACTTCCCGACAGTAAACCGATTCGCAGTCACTCTCTTTCAACCATCGGATCAACTCCTCGCTCACTCCCAACCCGCGGTAGTAACAATCGCGTGAAACTAATGTTTGCTGCTCAATGCTTTGAAGCAAACTCTTGTTCTCTTCCAGCGACCCCTTGATCAAAAAGAAACGCTTGCGCGCAAGGCCTTTAGCCTTGATGCCGTCACCAATGCCCACCCTTACTCTCAACCTGATTACTCCGCGAAGATCCGCTGGCGGGACAGCCGGTGTTTGAGCGACGACTATTGTCGCCAGAGTAATCAACAGTGCGAGGGCGACGGCAGGCCAGGTAATTTTTTTTGAAATTATTCGCGTCATCCGCAGAGTCTCGCGGCGCTGGTTTCGGTATCTAGAGATTTGGACTGCGCGGGAATTTCACAAACGGCAAGCGCACGCCGCGGACAAACACTTGATCCGAACGTATTGCCACAGGCGGAGAATATCCGTTGGCTCCGCCAGCCGAGATCAGATCATCCTGGTCCACTCCATCGCCGCTGATGCCGATAGCGCCGACCAGCACACCGTTCTTGTACAGAGGAATGCTGCCAGGAAATATCTGGATGCCATTCGGGATGCTCGCAATTGAAGTGCAGGGAACGCGGGCGCCGACAATTGCAGCCTGAAAATTTGTCTTGATCAGATCGAGTTGGAGCCCGACGTTGAAGACGCTCCACTGGTTTATCTCCGTGCTGAAAGGTCCTGCCGCAGTATTATTGATACCATCCGGAAAGAAAGGACGATGCAAAAACCCACCCGCGCGATCAGTGAACGCAACCGAGCCGTCTAGTTTTAGGCCGTCAGCGGCTGCTCGATCCACATAGGAGCCAAGTCCAGCTCCGCGAAGCAGCGTGGCCGCATTTGCACCGGAGTAGAAGGCTGCGGTTCTGGCCTTCTGGACGGAAACGTCAAAACCGAAAACGGGTGCGTCTTCTTGGCGGAAGAGACCGAGTACACGTCCCTCGGTATCTACGACGGCTATCGACACGCGGGCATTACTACCCAGCGGCTGGCGAATTGCCGCACGCGTAATATTTGCCTGTTGAGCAGCGTGCGAAATGATCTGATCCACGTCGGCGGCAGTAAGCGAATTTGGTCCGCCTGAGGGACTGGAGATGAAGGGGAAAAATCGTGGATCTGTTTCGCCTCGAATGCCGCCGACAACGACCGACGTAAAAGCAGACGGCTGTGCGCCGCGAATAGGAAAGAAAGGATCGACTGCTCCCGGCAAGCTCGCAAATGGGATTGCTGATGGTTGGAGCACTGCCGACGCGTTGATGAACGGCAACCTGATACCGTTAACCAGGATATTGTCGGCCCGAATCAACGAAGGAGTTTCAAAACCTCTCACCGCTGAAAGTGCGATGACTTCTTCAAAGGGCAAGTCAAAATCTGAAGGGTCGCGGTCAATCCCGTAAACGCCATCGCCTTCAATTCCGACTCCTCCCTGGGCAACGCCATTTTTATAGATCGGCATGCTGCCGGGATCTCCCGATAGTCCCAGTGGCAGACCCGGCATCTTGATGTCTGAACAGGGCAGAGAAGAATACTGGACGCCATAAAGTGGGCCACCCGATTGAAAGGCTACGCCGGGCGGAAAATGCTCCTGAATGATGAAGCTGGCAGTTCGTGTCGTGAAGGCATTTCCCGAGGTGCTGAAGAGTGCCGCGGTCCCGGCTTTGGAAATCGCGCCCAGCTTCGATTGTAGCCGGGTTCCTTCCAACCCGATTGGCACCAATCCCGTGATTGGATCCGGCGTTTGCAACGGGCCGCCACCACGGATTTGCATGGTAGTGGGCGCCCCTGTCATGCTGAATAAGCCGAGAACGTTGCCTTCGCGATCGGTGACCGCAACGGTTACTGCCCGGTTCAAAGCGACTGCGGCGGAGACCGCCTGAACTATGATTGTTTGCACTTCGGCCGGACTCAAAGTGCCTGCGGTGATCGGGTTAGAAGGAAAGTCTGGCAGGATCGGTCCGGGCGTTGGCACCGCACCCGGATCGTCCGGAGGGCCTCCGCCAACGTGCCCAATTCCAACACGAACGCGGTTACTGGCGGTGCCTCTGTAATAGACCCGCACTAGAACATCCCCGACGTCCCCCAGTTGTTCATTCAGCTTGACGACCACCGAAGTGGCCCACGTCTGGTCGGGGACCGGGCCGACGTATTCCACCGTCAGCGAATAGATTTGATGCGATTCGTCTTCGGCGTCCGCGCTAACTACTTCGATCCCTTCACCTGCCGCCAGGCGCAGGTTTCCTGCCATGAGCATTATTCGCGTGCATTTGTCGGCTGCAAATGAAACAGCGGCTCTAGGCGAGAAGGGTTCGCGCTTCTTGGTTACCGAGTCGATCACCACGCCTCGCGTCGAGAGGGCGTCACTGAACAAGACCGGCCGGCTGGATTGCGCCGAAGTTGTGTTAACGGTTTGAAAGTCAACTTGAGCTGACAGTAGAGAGAGCATGAAAAGTGTCAGAACAAAGCGAGGGCTCCTTCCGCTTCTCCGTCTGCTCATAGAATCTGGCCTGTTGATGCGGATCACGATGACTCACTGTAACTACTGCACGAAACGTGGTGGACAATTTATCACTAAACAGTGATCAGTCAAGCTTGTTTATTCGCAGATTGATAATCGATGGGACAAAACGCTTGACTCCAGTTGAGAGCTAACCTATTTTCGCAGGCAACAAAAGATTCTTGCATATCAAAACAGGATGACTTTCCGTGGTTCCTAACCGATTTCATGAGGACGGCAGATTATGAAGAACTCAAGCGTCAGCCTGATCACCGCGCTTGTGGCCACAATAATGTTTGTGGCCCCGTTCTCTGGCGGCGTGACGCTCAAGGATGGCTCGGCGTCAGTTCGCGATCGTAACCACGCACTGGATCCCTCACATAATCGGCAGGCAGGCAGTCCCGGGGCTCGAGCATCGGCCAACCCAGGAAAGCCTCAAGCAACAACGCAAGCTGCAAGAGTAATCGGCAAGATCGCCTTCGCGAGTGATCGCGATGGCAACTTTGAGATCTACACCATGGATGCTGACGGCGGAGGACAGACTCGCTTAACTGAAAACCCCGCGGAAGACTATAGCCCTGCCTGGTCGCCTGATGGTACCAGGTTAGCATTTGTCAGCACTCGCAATGGAAACGCGGAAATCTATTTAATGAACGCTGATGGCACGGGACAGACGAGGCTGACCAACAACACTGCCAGTGATCTAGCTCCGGTATGGAAACCTGATGGGTCGCAGATCGGGTTCGTTAGTAATCGCGATGGCAACGACGAAATCTATTCGATGAATCTGGACGGGAGCAATCAAACAAACCTTACCCAGAACCAGGCGGACGATTTCTCGTTCTCCTTCTCACCGCAGGGAAACATGATTACGTTTTCAAGCGCGCGTGAAGACAGCGACTTTGATATCTACACAATGAATGCTAACGGCGCCGGAGTAGTTAGGCTAACTACCTCAGCGGGAGCTGACATCAGCCCCACCTGGTCCGCACAAAAGATCACTTTTCAGTCAAATCGTGATGAGAACGACGAAATTTACTCGATGGACTTTAATGGTGGTAACCAAACGCGACTGACCAACAACCCGGAGTTTGACATTGACCCGGCACAATCCTCTGACGGAACGCGCATCTGTTTTGCTACGGCGCGCGACGGCAACCTTGAAATTTATTTAATGAATGCTGACGGAACAAGTCTGGTCCGGTTGACGAATAATAATGCTGCTGACATTCAACCTGCTCTGCAGCTAAACGGGGTGATTCCCTTGCCACCATCTCCGGGCGCTGCCAGCGTGCAGTTCAGCGCCAGTAACTACAGTGTTAACGAGGGCGACGCGTTTGCTACCCTAACAGTTATACGAACCGGCGACACCAGCGGGATCTCGACCGTCGACTTTGCTAGCGTAAATGGCAGCGCTACGAACCGTGCAGATTACACCTATCATTTCGGTACACTGAGGTTCAATCCGGGCGAGACAAGCAAGACCTTCATAGTATTGATCACCGACGATGTGTTCATTGAATATGACGAGACAATTACAGTAACGCTCAGCAATCCGACTGGAGCCGTGCTGGGAGGTTTGAACACGGCGACGTTAGTGATTGTGGACAATGATTCGGCGCCACCGAATGTGAATCCGATTGACAACGCCCGGTTCTTCGTAACTCAACATTACGCGGATTTTCTAAATCGCGCGCCCGACCAGTCAGGCTTGGATTTCTGGACGAATCAAATCACGGAATGCGGCAACAATTTGCCCTGCCTGCAGTTGCGGCGCATCAATGTTTCAGCAGCCTTCTTCCTGTCGATTGAGTTTCAGCAGACCGGCTATCTTGTCTACCGAATATACAAGGTTGCTTACGGCAATCTGCCTGGCGCGCCCGTCCCTCTCAGGCTGAATGAGTTCCTACCGGATACGCAGCAGATCGGTCTGGGCGTGATCGTGGGGGCGACAGGTTGGGAGCAGCAGTTAGAGAACAATAAGAACGCTTTTGTTCTGGATTTCGTTTTGCGTTCGCGTTTTACCGCGGCTTACCCGACGACGATGTCGCCGATGCAGTTTGTTGACGCGCTCTACGCGAACGCCGGTGTGACGCCTTCGGCCACAGAGCGAACGGCGGCCATCAACGAGTTTGGATCAGCCACGACCACTGCTGACACGGCGGCGCGTGCGCGCGTGCTGCGCCGCGTGACTGAAAACTCGAGCCTGGCGCAACAGGAGTTTAATAAAGCGTTTGTGCTGATGCAGTACTTCGGCTACTTGAGAAGAAATCCAAACGAGGCGCCAGATACGGATTTTAGCGGCTATAACTTCTGGTTGAACAAACTCAACCAGTTTAACGGCAACTTCATCAACGCCGAGATGGTGAAATCGTTTCTGGACTCCGGCGAGTATAGACAGAGGTTTGGACCATAGGGTGAGGAGTGCAAAGGAAATTAAGGCGACGCAAGTTGGCGGCATTTGAAGAGGAGTAATAAGATGCATTTCGTAAGAACAAAGTCCCTGGTCAGCGTTTTTGTATTGCTGCTCGTGATCGCCATCGTTTTGGCTCCGGCGAGAAGACTTGAGGCTGCCGATCATGGCGACGCGCCTTTGACAGCCCACGATCTCGGCGCTGACCTGAACGACGCTTACATGTTTTTCGACCCAAACGACAACTCGCGGGTAATCCTAATCATGACCGTGCACGGGTTCATTGTTCCTGGCGAGAACTCAAACTTTGGAATCTTCGATCCCGCACTACGGTACCGGTTCGAGATTGAAACCACCGGCGATGCCAGGCCGGATAAGTTCATCGACGTCCGGTTCTCACCTCGAATAGCAAACTCCGCCGGTGTGCCGCAGGCACAGACCGCAACCATCAACTTGCCGAATGGCAGCACGTTTACCGCGCCCTCAACCAACTCCAGCAACAGTGCCGACACAGCACCGACTCCAGTGCTAACAACTGATTCGCAGAGCGGCGTTATTTTTTTCGCTGGCCTAACGGACGATCCGTTCTTTTTCGACATTCCCGCCTTTGCTCGCTTCAATGGATCAATCCGCTCAGGCAGCCCGAATCCAGGGGTCTTCAGTCGTGGCCGCGACACATTCGCGGGTTACAACACACTGGCTATCGCGTTCAGCATTCCCCTCTCATTCATTCGAGGGCCCGGCAATGAACTTGGCTTATCTTGCGATACGCAACGGCGGAGTCCGCAATTTTACAACTCAAGAACTGGAGAAGTGGCCGGGGCAGGGAGATGGGTCAACGTCGATCGCGAAGGCGTACCTGCCGTAAACGTGGCGCTCGTCCCGTTTAATCTGAAGAACACCTACAATGCGGGGAATTCGGTTGATGATGCTAATGGTAGATTTGCACCTGGAATTGTCGACACCTTGCAGAATTTTTATCGGACGGATCCAACCAGCATCGGGATCTTGGCCAAGGTTGCCGTAGCAAGAGGAGACATTCTGCGCCTGGATCTTACCGTTTCGAACACTGGTACGAATCCCGAAGCGTCGTTTCCGAACGGACGCAGATTAACTGATGATGTAATCGACATCCTGCTAACCCTGATCAATAACCGGCAACCGCTCGGAGACAACTGTAACGGCAATGATATGCCATTCCGGACGACGTTTCCGTTTCTGGCTCCATCGCAGCAGCCGCGCGTGCCGGGCACTCTTGACGACAACACGCGCAATTAGTCTTCAGCCAATTCGCAGAATGAAGAGGCAAGAGTGGGCAAAACATTCCCTGACAACGGTACTGATGCAGTTTGGCGGCGCGCATATCGACAACGCGCGGTTCCATGAGGTCAGTACCAACTCGCGGTAGCGGGTGGGTTCCGATGGCATTTCGCTGGATCGTGTACTGGATAGCTTGCTGCCAGAACCCACCCGCTACCGCGAGGTGGTACTGACCTCATGGGACTGCAACTATCGCAATTGACCGTGGAGTCAAAACTGGATCATCACCTTGGCAACGTAGCCGTCGGCTTCCATTCTTGATTGCATGCATCGAATATTGAAAATTCTTGATAGTGCTGCCCTGGGCTCCGTCACTTTGCTAGCGTTGAGCTCTTGCGTGCGCAGCCCTACTACCGTCCAAACTGCATCGGCTGAAACTCCTACTCCGGCTGTTGGCAGTGCTGGGCTAGGCAAGGGTAGCCAAACAAGTATGGTGGCCG
>JBDUCC010000152.1:0-7774 GCA_040003675.1 bacterium
CCTTCAAGATGGCTGCGGCCGCCGACGAATCGACCCCACCCGACATTGCTATCGCGATCTTCATGTTCGTAATCGTGAATCGTAAATCGTGAATCGATCAAAATTCTGCGCAAACAGCACACTCAACTGCCATTTTACGCGGGTTCGGGCAAACCTACTCTTATCGCGCCGCGTTACAGCCTGAGACGACAAGCATGGTAGCATTCGGCTACAAAGCGTAGCAAAACTACTATTTACGATTCACGATTTACGATTTACGAGCCATATGTCCGAACGCGCCATTGAAGAATTCCAGATCACCGAAGAGCCGTATTACCTGCCTGTAAATGGTGAAGTCGATTTGTTTACCGCGGCCCACACGGCGCGGCTGCCAGTAATACTTAAGGGACCAACTGGCTGTGGCAAGACGCGTTTCGTCGAGCACATGGCCTGGCGGCTCGAGCGCCCGTTGATTACCGTCGCCTGTCATGAAGACCTGTCGGCTACCGATCTGGTCGGCCGCTTCCTGCTCGAGGGTGAAGAAACTGTCTGGCACGATGGTCCATTGACCTCGGCCGTACGCAACGGCGCGATTTGTTATCTCGATGAAGTGGTCGAGGCGCGCAAAGACACGGTTGTCATTATCCATCCGCTTACGGACCATCGTCGCAGGCTGCCGATTGAGAAACGCGGAACGATACTCGACGCGCCATCGGATTTTATGCTGGTGGTTTCTTACAACCCCGGCTATCAATCCATTCTCAAGGATCTGAAACAATCAACGCGGCAACGTTTCGTGGCCATCGATTTCGATTACCCACCACCGGAGTTGGAAACTGAAATCGTCGCGCGCGAAGGCGGAGTTGACGAAGGCACGGCACGCGACCTCGTGCTCATCGGCCAAAAGGTGCGCAACCTGCGCGGGCATGGCCTGGAAGAAGGCGTCTCCACCCGCTTGCTGATTTATGCTGCCCAACTGATCACGCTAGGCATCCCACCAGTGACCGCCGCCAATGTCGCTATGTGCTCACCCATCACCGACGATCGTGAACTGCAACGCAGCATCCGCGAGATCGTCACGACTGTGATCTAGGTATGGTTTGATGAAGCACAAATACGAGGTGATTATTTATTGGAGCAATGAGGATCAGACTAAGTGGCTGAGGTGCCGGAGTTTCCTGGATGCATCGCTAACGGGGATACGCACGAATCCGCACTCGCAAATGCCAGTGAAGCAATTCAATTATGGATAGACACAGCCAGCGAATTTGGCGATCCAGTGCCAGAACCAAAAGGACAGCGCCTCATGCTGGCCTAGCTCTACCCCGTCCCAACTCAGGTTCGGCAAGCAATGGATAACAGCGATCCGAATATTCACTCAGAACAGCAGTCGTTCCTCAAACTAACGCGTGACATTGCTGCTTTGCCCCTCGAGCAATCCGCCGCAGCGCTGGAAACAGGAGCGGCAATAGCAAGCAGCTCTCTGCGCGCGGCAATTGAATTTCTGCGTGCCGTTCCGGAAGCCTCGAAAATCCTGGAAGCGTCAGAACTCCGTGAATGGGGGGAACTGGGCCGTCGCCTGGGGATGAGCGATGTCGAGACGGCGATTACTTTTTTCACCGCCGGCGTCACTGAGCTGCAGCCTCTTTCTGCCGCAACGCGCGCGTCTCTCTTTCAACTCTGTTCACGCCAGCTCGGCCTGTCCAACGCGATCGCAGTTGATACTTTTCGCACCGCACCTTCACTACTAAGTAGTATTTCCGATCCTGGTTTGTTGACGGCATTGTTGGAGGTTGCTTCCGACATCGCGCGGCGTTCTGCACGGCACAGTGCCGATTTTTTGAACCAGATTCCCGGAGTTGTAAAACGGCTCGAGCTGTTTGCGGGGCCTGACGTTTTACAAAAATCAATCGAGATGACGGCTGGCTTCGCCTCACGCGCCGGCGGCATTGCGACTGATGCCTGGGGTTCGCTGCCACAAGCACTCGAAAGTCTCAACAACGTCGCAGCCATCAGGTTATTGGATCAGACCATGGCATTTCTCGAGCGTGGAGGTGGCGCAGCGTTGCAGTTGCTGCTGGTCGGCGGCGAAATGTTAAGACAGTTGCCCGAGGCGTTCGATGAATGGCTCGAATTGCTTTGGGCGGTGGCCCAGCACGGCAACGCGAGTCTGGTGGCCTTTGTGCGCAGCAGTCCGCGATTTGTGCGCAGCCTAATCTCGCAGACAGATCACGCCCGCGCGGTTAACCTGGCAATCCGAGTTATTCGAGTTACGCGCAGTATTGCCGAAACTGATGGCGAAGCAGCGCTTGCCTGCTTTCGTTCCAGCGCGCTCGCGTTGCGCAGCGTAACTATCGAACAGTTTGAAGAGTGGGCGCAGCTCGGACTTTCTTCAACTCGAAAAGACGCGCGCGCCCGTCGCAGCTATTTCGCGTTGGAAACACGAGGCAGTCACGACGCGTTGCGAAGTGGCAACCAGGGGCTGACGCTCGAGTCCGTTTCTCACATTCTGCGTTTGTATGTTGAAGGTCTCACTGGTAACGAAGTGGAAGTTAGCTCGCTGACGGCGGTGCCGGTGGAGGCGCGCATCGGCGATGGGCGCACGATCCATCTGCCGGCCACGGTTGCAGAGTTCGGCGATGATGAACTGGACTTTTGTCTTTACAAAGTGTTGGCGGCGCATGCGGCTGGGCAGATTGAGTTTGGCACGTACGAGCGGGGAACAAACGAGCTGAGCGCCGCTTATGCAACGATTCACGCGGAGTTTGATTCGGATAGCGATGTTGCTCGCGATGCTTTCGCAGTGGCTGACGAGTTAGTAGGACAGACGTCCTCGTCTGTCCATGGTCTTCAAGAAAAAGGGACAGGCAGGAATGCCTGTCCTACTGATGCCGACTACCGTCGCGTTTTGCAATTATTCCCAGACAGACAATTGGCGAGCAGAATTTTTGGCACGCTGGAAAATTGCCGCATTGATCGACGCCTGCGACTGAAGTATCGCGGGCTGGCGCGCGACCTGGATCTGATTCGCGAGCATTTGCGACGCAGCCGGCCTTCCGTCCTCGAACTGCCGGCGACGATGGTTCCTTTTGAATTGCTTTTCCAAACTACGTTGTTGGGCGGCGCTACCGACGATGCACGCCAGTATTACGGGCAAATTGTTTCGGAGCTGGAAACAGTAGCGGAACAATACCTGTCGGCGGATGAAGTAACCGTCGGCGATAGTTTGATGGCCACCAGTCGCGTCTATGCTTTGTTTCAATCGGTGGCGCCCGCCGCTGAGTCAGTGCAGCAGATGGAAACCGAAGAAGACTTTTCGGACTCCGAGAATGAACAAGTCGCTTCCGAGAGTTTCAAGCGGGCCCAGTCTCAGCCGGATCCACAGCGTCGTGACGCGCGCGAATTGTTCAACGCCTGGAACGATCCCAATACTCAGGGCGAGCCTGACGAACTGGGGGGCGCGGAAAGTTGGACCGAAGGAGAATTTCCGGAACAGGCAATCGAAGAAGGCGAAGTTGCTTACAACTATGACGAATGGGATCGCGAGCTGACCGACCATCGTCTAGGCTGGTGCCGGGTGATCGAGAAAAAAGTGAAACACGGCGATCGAGAATTCGTGGAGCAGACGCGCGATCGCCATCGCGGTGTCATCTCGTCAATCCGTCACCAGTTTCAATTGATGAAACCGGAAGAGTTGTTGCGCGTTACAAATGAATTAGATGGTGAAGAGTTTGATTTGAATGCGGTGATCGATTACGTCATCGATCGCAAAGCCGATGGGCAACAATCAGAACGTCTGTATACAAAGCGGCTACGTCGTCAGCGTGACGTTGCCGTTTCTTTCCTGCTGGATCAATCGTCGTCAACCGCGCGCACCATTGGCCGTCATCCGTTGCAGCCTTACACTCGGCCGGGCCGGCGCATTATTGAGATTGAAAAGGAAGGTCTGGTGCTGATGAGCGAGGCGCTCGAAGCCGTCGGGGACGCCTATTCAATAAACGGCTTCACCTCCGAGGGGCGTCGCAACGTAAAGTTTTACGTAGTGAAAGACTTTGCCGAGAAATATTCAGACGACGTGAAAAAGAGAATCGGTGGCATTAACTTTCAAAACAACACGCGACTCGGCGCCGCCATTCGTCACGCTACGGCTAAACTTGCGAAACAGACTGCGCGCACGCGGCTGCTAATAGTCTTATCAGACGGGCGGCCTTACGATCATGATTACGGCGATGCGCGTTACGCGCGCGAAGACACACGCGAAGCGTTGCGACAGGCCAAGAACCAGGGCATTACACCCTTTTGCATCACCATTGATCGCGAGTCCGAAGCCGAGCTAAAAGATCTTTACGGCGATATTGGCTACACGATCATTGACGACGTGCTGACGCTGCCGGAACGGATGCCGGGGATTTACAGGCGTCTGACTACTTGATCGCGCTGCAAGTCCGCACGAGGTTGCCGACCTCGTATCGTTCGAAAACCTCATTACCCAAAGGACAATTCTATGAACCATGGAACCGTTTCTGCTGAAATCGCCAAAGGTCTCCTCGCCCTCCATGAACGCATTGCCGCCTCCAACATCCCTTCTTCCAAGCTCGACGAATCAATCAATATCGCCACCTGGAACATTCGTGAATTTGGAAAGAAGGCCCGCACTGCGCCGGCAATTCATTACATCGCTGAAATCCTCGGCCAGTTTGACCTGATCGGCGTGGTTGAGTTGCGTGACAATCTGAGAGACCTGGGCCGGGTGTTGGAGATTCTTGGACCGTATTGGTGCGCAGTTTACTCAGATATGATCCCAGACGCGGGAGGCAATCGCGAACGCATCGCCTACATCTTCGACAAACGCGCCGTGGTTTTTAATGGCCTGGCGGCAGAGGCGAATCAACCGAGAAAGAAAAAAGGCTTTGAGTATCTTTCCGAAGGATCGTTTTGGCGCGCGCCGTATATGGCGTCATTCAAGTCCGGCAACTTCGACTTCGTTGCGTTGACGACGCACATTCGCTGGGGCGACGACCAAGAACCGCGCCGGCTTGAACTTGAGCGATTGGCTGACTGGGTCGAAGCGAAACGGCAGGAAGAAAACAAAGAAGACAAGGACTTGATCGTGATGGGCGACTTCAACATCCCTTCGAAGACCAGTGCCCTATTTAAAGCAATCAGCAAACACGGACTACAAATTCCGAAGGCGCTGGCAGGATTGGAACACGGGAGTAATCTGGCAAAAGATAAACGCTACGATCAGATTCTTCATTATGCGGGATTTCCGGAAAATTTCACGAACAAAGGCGGCATACTGGATTTTTACATTGACGCCGCCCACATTAAAGATCTTTTCCCGGGAATGAACAAAACTGATTTCACCTATCAGATGTCCGACCACCTGCCGCTTTGGATGCAGATGAATACTGACATCGAGGGCTTTGAGCTGGAGCAAATCATTCAGCACCACAACGCTTGATTGTCAGCGCCCGTGGCGCCGCAGGAGGCAGCAGCAGACGGCAGGAGCAGGAAGAGAACATTTTCGGAGCCTGCCTACTGCTCCTGCCGACTGCCGCTTCATACTTTTCCCCAGCCGCCACCGCCGGGGGTTTCAATCCGCACGCGATCGCCGGCTTTCAATTTCCAACTTCCTTTTGATCCAATCTTGCGCGCGGTTCCCTCGCTAATGATTGCAGCGGTGCCCGGCTTTCCATTCTCGCCGCCCTGCAACCCATAAGGCGCATTCTTTTTGCGATCGGCAAGCAAAGACATGTGCGCCGGCGCCAATGTTTCGATCTCGCGAATCACGCCATCGCCGCCGCGATGTTTTCCTTTTCCACCTGAGCCTTTTCGGATTCTGTACTCTCGTACGCGCAGGGGATAAGCGTATTCGAGCGCTTCGGCTGGGGTGTTGAGGCTGTTGGTCATGTGCGTGTGCACTGCGCTCATGCCATCGGCTTGTGGCCGCGCGCCCATGCCGCCGGCAACGGTTTCGTAATAGGAAAACTCATTTCCGGAACGGGGATCGATGCCACCAATCGTCAGGTTATTCATGGTGCCCTGACTGGCCGCCGGAATTCTGTTGGGCAACGCCTGGGCCAATGCTTTGAACAACACATCAACGATGCGCTGCGATGTCTCGACGTTTCCGCCGGCAACTGAGGCTGGATGAACGGCATTAACGACCGTGCCTTGTGGCGCGATTACTTCGATTGGCTGCATAAGGCCGGCGCTGGCGGGCACATCGTCGCCGAGCAGACAACGAAACACATAAGAGACGGCTGAAACAGTAATCGCTTCGACGGCGTTGATAGGACCGGCAACTTGGGGTGCACTGCCAGTGAAATCAACTCGCGCGCGCGAGCCAACGATACTAATCTGCACCTTAATTTGAACCGGCGTGTCGGAAATTCCGTCGTCGTCTAGGGCATCTTGCGCTTCATATTCCCCATTTGGAATCGTCGCAATCGCGTTACGCATTAGCCTCGCGGAGTACTCAATCAAATGATCAGCGTAGTCAGCGGCTTCGCGCCGGCCGCGCCGCTCGACGATTTCCAGTAGCCGCGTGGCTCCGGTTTTCAGTGAACCAATCTGCGCTTGAAAATCGCCACGGCGTTCGTCATGACTGCGAACGTTTGCCAGTATCAATCGCATGATGTCTTCATCAAGCACACCGTTTTTCACCAGGCGAACCGGCGGAATGCTCAAGCCTTCGCCGTAGATGTCCGTAGCCAAACCCATCGAGCCGGGCGTGCCGCCGCCGATGTCGGCGTGGTGAGCGCGGTTGGCAACGTAGAAGATTGTCAGTGGTCGGTTGTCAGTAGTCAGTTGCTGCCGTTTGCCATCAGTCTGCTTTCTTGTTCGAGACCGTCTACCACTGACAACTGACAACGGACTACTGACAACAGGCATTACC
Source organism: bacterium (assembly GCA_040003675.1). Taxonomy (GTDB): domain Bacteria; phylum Acidobacteriota; class Blastocatellia; order Pyrinomonadales; family Pyrinomonadaceae; genus PSRF01. Next base: position 6,881 of record JBDUCC010000152.1, read on the forward strand.
AGCGTGACATCCGGCAAATGCGTGCCGCCTGCAAACGGATCATTCAGGGCGACGACATCACCGGGCTCTAAATCTACTGCGCGCAATGCGGAGGCCACCGCCATCGGCATTGAGCCAAGATGCACCGGCATGTGATCGCCCTGTGCAATCACTTTGCCGCGCGCGTCGAAGACGGCACATGAATAGTCGCGGCGTTCCTTGATGTTGGGTGAAAACGCAGTGCGCCGCAGCGCGATGCCCATCTCTTCAGCTACTGAAGTGTAGAGCGCGCGATAGATTTCCAGCGTTGTTGGATCAAACTGCTTCATATGGACTGCGGCGGCTTGACGCCGCTTTGAGTTGTTCCTTTCATTCAAGTCTTAAGCGATCTTGAAATAGAGCCGGGAAAAGAGAAAACTCAACTGGGTAATGCTCAGTTGGGAAGGGTGGCTTGCCCCCGCTCTTACCTTTGTAGTCATTCATCAGTTTTCCCCAATCTATTGCGGGGGCAAGCCCGCCTTCCCGACCTGCAAATTTATCAAACTTGAATGATCAAGTTTCCATACGCATCTACTACCGCGCTTGAACCCGCAGGAATCAAAGTAGTTGATGAATACTCAGTGACAATTGCCGGAGCGCGCAGTTTCATTCCCGGCTGCAAGTCATCTCTCGTGTAAACACCCACACGGGATTTCTTAACGTCGATATGCGCCGTAACTTCCTTGAAAGGCTTTGCAATCTGCTTACGGGAAATCCTGGCCCGACTTGTTGCCAACTTCCCCACAATCCCAAGCGAACGCAGCCGGGCGCTCACCACTTCCACGATGCTGTCAGGTTGCGAATAGCCATAGCGTTCGACATGTGCCCGATGAAAATGGGCTGCGATATTTCCGTTTGTCTGTTTGATCTCGAGCT
>JBDUCC010000015.1:0-25543 GCA_040003675.1 bacterium
ACGATTAGACTTGGGATTCACGATTACCGACTTGGATTCACGATTAACGACTTAGGATTCACGATTAACCAGTTCTTACGATTTACGATTCACGAGCATATGGCTGAACACGATCAAGGATTCGTTCTAACCAGATTCGACACGCTGATGAATTCCGTGCGCCGAACTGTGGGCGCGAAAGCGCTCGACCTGACGGCGCCCGTGGTCAACTGGGCGCGGAAGTCGGCGTTGTGGCCCATGACCTTCGGACTAGCGTGCTGCGCAATTGAAATGATTGCGACCGGCGCCGGTCGATTCGACATCGATCGTTTTGGCGCCGGCGTGTTTCGTCCCAGCCCACGACAAAGCGATCTGATTATCATCGCCGGCACTGTCACGTTAAAGATGGGCCCCGTCGTTCGCAGAGTTTATGAACAAATGCCGGAACCGAAGTGGGCAATCGCAATGGGCGCCTGCGCTTCGACCGGAGGGCCTTTTGATTCTTATTCGACAATGCAGGGCGTAGACCGTTGCATCCCCGTCGACGTCTACATTCCCGGTTGTCCCCCGCGACCAGAGGCTCTGCTTTACGGCTTAATGCGATTGCAGGACATCATCATGCGCGAAGCGCCCTCCGCTTACATTTTTGAATCGGACGGCACCGTTCACCGCCAGCAGTCGCTTGATGATGGCGAAGAAATAGCAGTAACCACTTCCGAACCGCACAGTGCGGCCGCCCCCGTTTGAAACGCAGGATAGGCATTCCTGCCTGTCCTTGGCAGTTAAATATTTGGACAGACAGGAATGTCTGTCCTACTACCCCCCTCGCGTTCTAAAACAATTTCACTAAAAGCGCACACTGCTGCGCTGCTTTGGGAGGTTCACAAAATGAAGTCGGTTAATTCGAAGCGACTGATATCGCTGTTCACACTTTTGATCATGCTGTCGCTGCCCATGCTGGTAGATGCGCAGAGGCGGACTCGACCGAGGCTGCGGCGTACTGTGCGCCGAGCGACGACTCCGGTTGGTCCAATAGTTCCGGTTGGCACCAACTTGAAGATTCGTATCGAGGACACTCTGTCGAGCAAAGACTCGCGCGTGGGCGATCGGTTTACGGCCACGGCACTTGATCCGGTGCGCTTCAATGAAGGCAGAATCACCGGGCACATCAGCTCGATTCAAAAGTCAGGAAAGATAAAAGGACGCACCAGCATGAACCTGGCGTTCGATACGATTACGCTTGGTGAGCGGACCGGCACGTTGCATGGATACGTGACGCGCGTTTATGGCAGCGATTCAGGCCGAGCCGACAACGAAGGCGGCGTCGAGTCTGGCAGCCGCACCAATCAAACAATTAAACGCGGAGCCATCGGCGCTGGCGCGGGCGCGATCCTCGGTGCAATTGTCGGCGGCGGCAAAGGGGCAGGGATTGGTTTGATACTCGGCGGCGCCGGTGGTGCGGGTTCGCTAGCGGTGCAAGGCAGTAAGGAACTGAAGATCGACGCAGGAACTGAAATGCTGGTGCGCGTCACTAGATAGTCGTTCGCTCCAATTCAAAAGTTTCTACTTTCTGCAATCTCAGGTGCAAAGAAGTCGGCTCTGTCGCTTCTTTGCGCCTGTTTTCGTCTCCTGCCCCTGAGATAAGCGGAGCGAATTGTTTATTGGAAGAAAACCGAATCTCCTGCCGTCTAATCTTTGTTAGTCAATAACGGAGGAGTGGATGGAGCAGCTCGCGCTAATGGCCGAACCGATAATTGACGAGCGCGTCATCTTAGCCTGCCAACAGGGGGACAGGGATGCCTTTGCTCTGTTGTTTGAAGGCTACAAGGACAAAGTGTTTTCTATCGCAGTCTATTCGTTTGGCGGCGATCAGACGGCTGCCGGTGACGTCTCGCAACAGATCTTTCTGAAGTTGATGACGACCATCAGCCAGTTTCGCGGGGACTCGGCTTTCACCACCTGGCTCTATCGCATGGTCGTCAACACCTGCATCGATGAGCAACGAAAGCGCAGACGATTTCTTCCCTTTGGAGAATCGATTCCAATGAGCAAGCTCGAAGGTAGAAGAGGGCCGGAGAAACATTATGCGAAACGCGAGGTTGCTGATTTGGTGCAAGCGGCGATCAGTGAATTGAAACCTAAGCTTCGCATTCCGATCCTACTGAAGTATGTCGAGGGACTTTCCTACGAAGAAATAGCCGAAGTTCTAAGTTGCTCAAAAGGTACAGTTGCCTCTCGACTTAATCGTGGCCATCAGGCCCTTGCCAAAAAGCTATCCCACTTGCGGGGCGAAGTTGTATTGGGAGATTAGAGATGTTTTCTCAGCATGTTGCCAAAGATTTATCCGCCTACTGCAATGGCGAAACAGCGAGCGAACACTCGCGCCGGATTGCCGAGCACCTGATTGCCTGCAATCGATGTCGCGAGCAGTTTGAAGAGATCAAGCTGGGAGTGAAACTCGCCGAGCGATTGCTGCAACTCTCCGCTCCAGAGTCACTCTGGGGGGATCTTCAGGTTCAATTGGACGCCGCTGACACGCGCGCCGCGCCGCGTCCATTTATTTCAAAACGAAAACTCACATTCCGCAGTTTGCGTTGGGCTGCGGTGGCGGCAGCTTTGCTTCTGATTACTGGTATCGGCGCGTTTTATTTTTACCCCCGACAGTCGCAGCCATTCTGGGAAGTTGTTCGCCTCGACGGGTCCCCGCGAATTGCATCGTGGCCCATCGATGACAAGGGCCGGCTGGCGCTGGGCCAGTGGCTGGAAACTGATAGCTCTTCGCGCGCTCAGATCGAGGTCGGGTCGATTGGCGAGGTGGAGATCGATACCAACACGCGTGTGCGTCTGGTAACAGCAAAACCCACGGAACATCGACTCGAGCTGGCGCGCGGAAAGATGAGCGCGAGGATTTCGGCGCCGCCGCGGCTGTTCTTTGTGGACACGCCATCGGCTGTGGCTGCGGATCTTGGCTGTGCGTACACATTGGAAGTCGACGACGACGGAGCGGGAATCTTGCACGTTACGATGGGCTGGGTTGCGCTGCAGTTGAAGGATCGGGAATCGATGGTGCCCGCCGGGGCCAGTTGTGCAACGCGTCCCGGTATTGGACCAGGGACGCCTTACTTTGAAGACGCATCCGCCACATTTCGACTAGCGCTTTCAAAGTTTGATTTCGAGCCCGAAAATAAAGGTTGGTCGAAAATTCCCACGCTCGACGTTCTTCTGGACCAGGCACGCGCGCGTGATTCATTAACGCTGTGGCATCTACTTTCTCGCGTCGAAGGAACCGATCGCGAGCGCGTCTACGATCGTTTGGCCGTGCTGGTTGCGCCGCCGCAGGGAGTTACGCGTGCAGGAGTCTTGCAACTTAACGAGGAAATGCTGCGACGGTGGCGCGACAAGATGGAGACAACCTGGGCCGGCGAAACGCAACTCCACCAGACTGTTGGTCTTTGGATACGCGCGATCGGAAAGGCGAGCGGAGTGATGCGTTAGAGCTCGACAAGAGTCGGAGATGCGTTTTGCATTGGGGGTCGACCAATATGAACCGCTCCCGGTTCTGTATTCGTCGACCTGCGAAAAGATGTTCTGACGTGGGGACGCTATCTAGTCGCATTTTCTGCTCTGCGGCTTTTGTAAAGGTTCTAATCGAGGAGTGGCCATTATGGAAAACAACAAGGTTCGTAATCTTAATCGCCGAACGTTTATTAAACATGCGTCGCTGTTTGCGATAGCGTTACCCTCGCTTGGGCTTGCTGCTTTAGGTACGTATGGTTGCGGAAGTCAATCGCAGGTTACCAGGGCCGCTTTTGATAATAATTCTCCGAACACACCGTGGAAGATTGCCACGGTATCCGCCAATGAGCCGGGCGAGCCGCTCATTATTTCAGGGACCATTTACGCGCCAGATGGCCGCACGCCTTTGCCCGGAATGAACTTGTGGGTCTATCAAACCGATGCCACCGGGCATTATTCGAAGCTGTCCGAGAGCGGCGGCGATAATCGGAACACGCGCATTCACGGCTTGATGCGGGCGAATGTTGAAGGGCATTACGAATTTCGCACGATAAAGCCCGCTGCTTATCCGGGACGCGTCAATCCAGCTCATATCCATGCGTATGTATCCGGACCCGGTTATCCCGAATACTGGATCGATGATTTCTTGTTTGAGGGCGATCCCTTCATAACTCAGGAAATTCGAGCGCAGCATTTGGGTGAGGGAAGTTTTGCTTCAATACTCAAACTAACCCGCGGCGCTGATGGTGTGTTAAGAGGAGTTCGCGACATTAAAGTCGAACGCTGCTCTCGAAATTGCACTGGACATTGATGGAATGTGTGCTCCGCGGTTGGTTGTCATTGATCGGAGTCTTCGTGAAATATAAGTTTCTATTAATCATGCTTGTGTTGTTCACCCAGCTGTTCCTGTTGTCACGCGCAGATGCTCATCCCGCTACCGGTATCGTCATTGATCGGGCCGGTAATGTTTATTTCAGCGACCTGGAAACCGTTTGGAAGATCGACGCTCAGGGAAAACTCTCTGTGTTTCGTCAAGGCGTTAATGGCAGGCACGTGCACGAATTGACGATTGATTCGCAGGACAACATTTATGGAGGAGATATCAGTTACGAGGGGCAGAAATGGGTGAGCGATGTATGGAAGATGACACCGGCGGGGACCAGCACTTTTCTGTTGGCGCCAACGACTCATCCGCCGCGCAGCATGAGCAACTGGTTGGATCGCGACGGCAACATGTACCTGATCGATCAAAACAACCACACGAAGACGAAAACACTTTTGCTGCGTCGCTCCCCTGACGGGCAGGTCATAACTTTGGCGGGTGGCGCTTACGGGCACCAGGACGGCAAGGGTGCTGCCGCCAAATTCAGCAACGTCGGGGGGATGGCGTTTGGACCAGATGGGAGCCTGTATCTCAGCGATGGTGATGCCGTGCGGAAAGTAACGATGGAAGGATCGGTAACGACCGTGGCGCGCGAGCTAACGACCAGAACCGCCGACGACAAGCCGGCGCTCTTTGGAGGATCTTACGGAAGCCTGGCGGGCTTATCAGTGGACTCTTCCGGGTCAGTTTACGTCGCTGATGCCGGAAACCGCCGGCTGCTCCGGATTAATCGAGACGGAAAAACAGAGGTAGTTTTCCGCACTGATCCGCCGTATTTTCCCAATGGCGTCGCCGCGTCACCCGATGGTGCTATTTATGTGCTTGAAGTCGGGTTTACGTTGCCGAGTGCCTGGAGCGGTCCGCGCGTGCGAAAGATCTCCGCGGACGGTACCAATAGAATTATCGCAACCGTCGGGACTCAGGGTGAGGGCAGCGTCAAAGCCGCCGTGGCCCGCAATGCAGGAGTCGCGACGGAAAGTGTTTTGTCCTTCTTTGTGATTGGCGATCGCATCAAGTATGGCGTTGCAATTCTCAGCGTGACGTTGCTTTCAACGATCGCTATTCTGTGGCGGAGGAGAAAGCAACGAGCATGAGACGGTCATTCAGAATTCTTCGTTGGTTTGTCATTCTGTTAGCCGTGGGCTTCGTCATCATTCAATTTTTTCGCATGCCCAAAACTAACCCTGCGATTGATCCAAACCAATCGATCGAGTCGCAGTTGCAAGTAAGCCCGCAGGCAGCGGCGATACTCGACCGCTCGTGCAACGATTGTCATTCAAACAAGACGCGTTGGCCCTGGTACACGAATGTTGCGCCCGTGTCCTGGTTCGTTATTGGACACGTCAATGATGGTCGCAACAACCTGAACTTTTCTAGTTGGGGCAGCTATGACAAGGATAAGCAGTCGCGCCGGCTAAGAGACATGTGCGAACTGGCCGAGGACGGCGCGATGCCACTCAGTACTTACACGCCGCTGCATCCCGGCTCAAAACTTTCGGCTGAAGACAAGAAGACGCTTTGCGACTGGGCTAACGCCGAACGCGCGAGAATTTCTAAGTTGTAAAGCAAACTGTTAGTTTGCGGTGGTTCGTCAGCATCCAACGGGACCCTTGCCAACCAACGCAAACTAACAGTTTGCTTTACATTAGCTAGATTCCTTCCAAATGGCGTGTGTCGTTGATATTGAGAACGCGCACGAAGCCATCTGATCGCAGATCAAAGCGCGCGATGCCGCAATTCGAAGTAGCAATCCAAACAGGTTTGAGATCGGGAGCGTCCAGCGCCCCCATCAAGTGCAGAATCAAAATGCAGATCGTGCCGGTGTGCGCGAACATCGCAATTCGGCCACCCTGATGTTGCTCGATGGCCTCGTCAAGTTTTCGCGAGGCACGGTCGAGTGTTTGCCGGTAACTCTCTCCGCCCGCCAATACGTGCTCGAAATCACGTCGCAGCAGCGCCTGATATTGTTCCGGGTGTTGTTCGGCAGCTTCTTCGAAAGTTAATCCTTCCATCACGCCGACGCTGCGTTCCCGTAAAGCTTCGGTCGCATCTAGCGCAATACCCACTCGTTCGGCTAAAGGCGTTGCTGTTTCGATCGCTCGCGGCAGATCGCTGGAATAGAGAGCATCAAACTTTTCAGAGGCGAGCGCGCGGGCAGTAGCTGTAGCCTGTTTGCGACCGCGGGCTGAAAGAGGCGTGTCGGTGTGGCCACCGAAGCGACCTTCGGCATTGCCCTGCGATTGGCCGTGACGGATTATGACGACATGGGTGGTTAAAGGCATGTTTCGAGTTTAGAGTTTCGTGTTCCGGGTTTATTCTAACTCCAAACTCGAAACTCGAAACGCGGAACTATTAGGCCGCCACCGCTTCCTTCTTCAGTTTCTCGGCTTGGTCGTGGGTAATGAGGGCTTGAATGATTTCGTCGAGGTTGCCTTCCATAACCAGATCGAGTTGATGAATCGTCAATCCAATACGATGGTCGGTGACGCGATTTTCTTTGAAGTTGTAGGTGCGGATCTTTTCCGAACGATCGCCCGAGCCGACCATTGAACGGCGTTCGCTGGCGACCGCGTCGTGCTGCTTTTGTTCTTCAAGCTCCTGCAGGCGCGCACGCAACACTCGCATCGCCTTTTCGCGGTTTTTGATTTGCGATTTTTCGTCTTGCATTGAAACGACGACGTTGGTCGGCAAATGGGTGATGCGCACCGCAGAATAAGTCGTGTTCACCGACTGTCCGCCCGGACCGGACGAACAAAAAGTGTCGATGCGTAAATCTTTCGCATCGATCTTCACGTCAACTTCTTCAGCCTCGGGCAACACAGCTATGGTTATCGCCGACGTGTGAATTCGGCCGCTAGCTTCAGTTTGCGGGACGCGTTGCACGCGATGAACGCCGGACTCGTGTTTCATTTTTGAATAAACTTTGTCGCCTTCGATCAAAACCACGGCTTCTTTGATGCCGCCAATTCCCGACTCGGAAGCATCGAGTACTTCAAAGCGCCAACCTTGTTTCTCGGCGTAGCGGTTGTACATTCGCAGCATGTCGGCAGCGAATAAGCTCGCCTCGTCGCCGCCAGTACCGGCGCGAATTTCTACAATCACATTCTTTTCGTCGTTTGGATCGGAAGGGACCAGCAACAGCTTTAATTCCGTGTCAGTCTTTTCAAGCTTTTGCTGCAGCGTGTCCACCTCAGCCCGCGCCATCTCGCGCATCTCGTCATCGTCGACGGTGTCGAGCAGCTCGCGCGCGCCAGCCAACTCTTCGTTCAACGTTTTCCAGGTATGATACTTATCAACTATCTCGCCAAGTGTTCGGTGTTGCCGAGCCGCTTTGGTATACGCTGCCTGGTCCGCTAGCAACTCCGGCGCAGACATCTCATTCGCCAGCTCTTCGTAACGTGCTTCGATTTGTTCCAGTCTCTGTAACATATCAATTGTTCGGCGATTAAATTGTTCGATAAACTTTCAGTTTGTCGGGATTTCCTGTCACTCACCTCACGACAAGCTGAAGCATGTCGGACAGTATTCAGGACATTGGCGCCAGCGCAGCCTCCGCCGGTTGCGGCTCGAGCTTAAGCGATTCCTTCAACGCTTCAATGGCAACTTCGAGCTGCTGATCGTCTGGTTCCTGCGTCGTTATGTTTTGCAGCCAAACGCCAGGCCGCGTGATCGCTTTGAAGAACCAGCCGCTCTCTTTTTTAGCTGACACGCGAATGATTTCATAGGAAACGCCGGCGACAATCGGTATTAGCGCAAGGCGCACCAGGAAGTTGTAGACCAGCGAATCAAACTTGACAATTGAGAACAACACAATCGAAACCAGCATGACGATCATCAGGAAACTCGTGCCGCAACGCGGATGTTGCCGCGGTTGCGGCCGCGCATTTGCGACCGTCAGTGGCAGACCCGCTTCCCAGGTGAATACAGTCTTGTGCTCCGCTCCGTGATACTCGAAAACGCGCCGCAGATCTTTCAGTAACGAAAAACTAAATATCATGATCAGGAAAAACGACATTCGTATGACACCATCGACCAAATTGAAAGCAATTGACGGTCGCACCGGATGCAGATACGTTTTGGTCGCCGTCCACGCACGCGTATACCAGGCGCCGTTCGCATTTTCAGTCGCAGCATTCGGCGATTCGTTTACGCGACTCGCCGGTGGTTGCTGCACAGTTGATGCTACCGAAGGCGTTGGCGCCCACCCAGCGGCTATGAACAGAGCGTTAGTCAGCAGCAACGGCGCGGCAACAAACAGCAGCACGTTGAAGAACAACGCAAAAATGATCGAGCCGGCTGCTGCGGTGGTGCCACCCTTTTTTAGTTCATCCCTGGATCGCTTTTGCGTCGGTATTGGAAACAAGCCCGGCACGGCTCCAGTAATGCCCGCGAAATCTCCCTCGCCTTCAATAACGGCCGGGGTCAGCGCGATTTGCACTTCTTCAACTTCAGCCTCCTGCGCATCGGCAAAGGCTTCATTCGCTGAAAAATTCAAGGCCTTGATGCCCAGACCCATCGATTGCACCAACACTGCGCTGCCGCGCAACACGGGCAGCTTCAGCAGCGGATACTTATCACTCCACTTCGGCAGGCGAGCCGCTATGTTGACGATGGTTCCGTCTGCCTTGCGCACGGCGATGGCGTAAGCGTTGGGTGTGCGCATCATTACGCCTTCAATCACTGCCTGGCCGCCAACAATTAAATCTCGTTCGTTTGTGCTCAATGGTTTTTCCTTGTAGGACAGGCATTCCTGCCTGTCCAGATCTTTTGGGACAGACAAGAATGTCCGTCCTACTTTCGTGGACAGACAGGAATGTCTGTCCTACTAAACACTAACGCCGGCTTGTTTGGAGTCCAACCTTTAGTTTGTTTGCCTGAAAGGCAAGCTAAAGCTTGAACGCTCAACCACAGGCCGGCGTCTGATCTTGATGTCTCGCTAATGTTGTTTTGTAATCAGCCTCAAGGCCTTTTTACCGAGCAGCAGTTGTAGTTTCCGTGGGTGTTTTCTTGCCATACCGCTTGTTAAAGCGATCGACGCGTCCCGCGGTGTCAACCAGTTTCTGTTTACCGGTAAAAAACGGATGGCAAGCCGAGCAAATTTCTACGTGCAAGTCGCCTTTCCGGGTGGAACGCGTCTTAAACGTCTCGCCGCACGCGCAACTAACGGTAATCTCGTTATAGTCGGGATGAATTCCTGCTTTCATTGTCTTGTAACCCTCACCTATAGACAGCTAATTGCCTCATTTTCAAACAGCACATGATAGGGTTTTGGCTGTTTATGGTCAAGTTGGGGCCTCGTGAAGCAACTATCAGTTTGCGTCTGATCGTAAAGCAAACTGTCAGTTTGCGTTGCTGGGTTCACTCTCAACTGTAAGCCAACGGACGGCCGCAAACTAACAGTTTGCTTTACGCAGAATACGCGATAACAAGTTGGTTGACAGCGAATTAGCGCCATGTTTAAATCCATTTCTGCCGACCTTTTTGTTATAGCATTTAACACTTCGCCGAAATCTGGGCGCGATCGATGTTGAATGGATCGCACTTCCAGTGACAGTGTGAGCTTGATACTGCAAAGCTGATGGCCGAAGAGAGCGACAAGCCCGATCAGGGCACACCGGCGGACGAGGCAGCGAAGGCTCCTGCGGGTGTGGTAGTGCCTGAGGACTCCACTGGTACACCGCCGCCTTCCGCGATCCCTGCGGGCGGCGAACTAGCCGGCGCGGATGCGGAAAAAGCGGCGATGGTCGAACAGGCCAAGTCGCGCGTTGCTGCCGTGAAGGAATCACTCGCTGAAAAGGCCGCACCTCCTGCGGCCGGCGCTCCCAAACCTCCCGTCAAGAAAAAGGAAGAAGGGCCCAAGCCGCTCGATGCTTCCGCAAACAACTTAGTAAAGAAATTGCAGGGACGGTTTGCGGGCGGCGTCAGCGAGCCACTGGAGTTTCTCGGCCAGCTTTCGGTTCGCGTTGCAGCGCAGAGCATTGTTGAAGTGTGCACGTTTCTTCGAGATGACTCGGACGCGCGCTTCAACTATTTGTCTGATCTCACCTGTGTTCACTATCCGCTGAGAGCAGAGGCGCCGCTTGAGGTCGTCTACAATCTGTTTTCGATCGACCGCAATGAACGCGTGCGCTTGAAGGTGGGCATTGGGGAAGGCGCGACTGTCGACAGCGTAACCGGCGTATGGCCGTCGGCAAATTGGATGGAGCGCGAAGTTTACGATCTGTTTGGCGTGAGCTTTAACAATCACCCGGACCTCCGCCGGATTTTATTGCCGCCGGATTGGGAAGGTCACCCGTTGCGTAAGGATTATCCGCTCGAGTTTATTGAGAACGCTTGGACGCAAAGACATCTGCCGGAGATGACCGCAGTCCAACGCGAACAACTAGATCAAAGGCGCGCCTATGGTCTGGAAATGCTTTCTGTACCGCAAGAGCGGATGATGCGCGAGATCCTTCAGCGCGGGAAAGAAGTTATGCCCAAGGACAAGTAAATCGTGAATCGTAAATCGTAAATAGTAGAAAGACGGTCCTTGATGTGTTCCAACCCACCGAGTGTGCAATGAATAGGTTTTAACTATTTACGATTACGATTCACGATTTACGAGACGAGATGACGCCAAAAGAGATTGCCGCCCAATACGAAGCAAAAGTCTTCGACACGCCGGAAGCGGCGAAGGTGGCAGGCTTTGTCTTAACGGAAACGATGGAACCGCGCAACGTTTGGAACAAGGCCAGTGCGGCGACGGCAATCGTAAGTAAACTGGCAAAAAAGCGTTCAAGCGGCGAAGCTACAGAGATTGGCCTGGTTATCCAACCATGGAAGGTGACTGGTTGTTACATTCCAGCAGAACCGGCGCCGGCCGCGGCCTAGAAGGAGCATAGACTTCAGTCTGTGCCGCCGCAGAATGCCACAGACTAAAAACTATGCCACTAACTCAGATGAGGATACGGACTTCAGTCTGTGGTTTTGTAACAGACACAGACTAAAAGTCTATGCCACATAAGCCATCAGACTGAGGTCTGTGCGACACAAATATGCATCAGGTAGAAATAGCCACAACTCAGGAAACCCTACTCGACAGCCCGGAGATGGTGCTCAACATGGGGCCGCAGCATCCGTCAACTCACGGCGTGTTGCGGGTAATCCTGAAGCTCGACGGCGAAACAGTCATCGACCTCGATTGCGACATCGGTTATCTCCATCGCGGCATGGAGAAGATCGCCGAGAACCGCATGTACACGATGATCGCGCCTTACTGGGACCGTTTGGATTACATCGCCGCAGTTTCCAACGGCCTGGTGTGGGTGGAAACGGTTGAGCAGATGATGGGCCTGGCCGTGCCGCCGCGCGCTCATTATCTCAGAACGATTCTGACGGAACTGAATCGCATTGCCTCTCATTTGTTGTGGCTGGCAACGCACGCGCTTGATATTGGCGCGGTGACGGTGTTGCTTTGGGCGCTGCGCGAGCGGGAAGAGATTCTCAAAATTTTTGAACGGCAGTTTGGCGCCCGCCTTACCTGTCATGCCTGGCGCGTTGGCGGCATGCCAAACGATGCCTACGATGGTTTTTCTGAAGATGTACAGCGTTTTGTTAATAACTTTCCGACGCGCCTTGATGAGTATGAAACGGTGCTTTCGGAAAACCGCATCTGGCTTAGTCGCACAGTCGGTATCGGCGTCATTTCAGCTGACGAAGCGATCGCAATAGGTTTGTCTGGCCCGGCTTTGCGCGGCTCCGGCGTCGCCTGGGATATTCGCAAATCGCGGCCCTATGCGGCCTATGCCGACATGGATTTTGATATTCCCCTGGGTGAAAACGGCGACACCTACGATCGCTATTTAGTTCGCCTCGAAGAAATGCGCCAGTCGCGACGGATCGTCGATCAAGCTTTGGACAAGTTGCCCGATGGCCCAGTTAACGCAAAGCTGCCGAAGATAGTTAAGCCACCAGTCGGCGATTACTATCACTCGATCGAAGGCCCGAAAGGCGAGATCGGTTGCTATCTGGTTTCGGATGGAACTGCGCAACCCTGGCGCGTGCGCGTGCGGCCGCCGTCGTTAATCAATCTTCAGGCGCTCAAGCAACTGTGTTTGGGACACCTGGTTGCTGACGTGGTTGCGATAATTGGCACACTGGATATTGTTCTTGGGGAGATTGACAGGTGATGTACTTGTCTTCTCTCTGTGCGTCCTTAGTGCTCTTTGCGCCGGTGGTGAAGTTTTGACCCGCTGTCCACCACGGAGACACAAAAAGCACTAAGGACGCACAGAGAAAAGCAGGAAATAAAGGGACATTTGTGCTCTTATTCGCTCCAATCGACTTCATTAATCAACTGCTGCTGAAATTCTTCAGCGCCGGCACGATTAACTACGTCATCTGGCCATTCATACAGATTGGCCTGGTGGTTACGATTGTTGCCGGTTGGGTCGCTTACGCCACTTATCTCGAGCGCAAGATTTCCGCGTTCATGCAGGCGCGACTTGGACCAATGCGAGTTGGTCCCTGGGGCTTGTTACAGCCAATTGCCGACGGCATAAAGCTCCTGACAAAGGAGGACTTCATTCCTGAGAAAGCCGACCGCTGGATATTCTTCTTTGCTCCTTATATAGCCGTTGCCGCTGCCTTCATCGTCTTTTCAGTTATTCCCTTCGGGCCGGACTGGGCCGTAATCACCGACATCAATATTGGATTATTATTTGTGCTCGCGGTTTCCAGCGTCGGGGTTTTAGCTTTGATTCTGGCGGGCTGGTCTTCGAACTCAAAGTATTCGCTGCTGGGGGCGCTGCGATCGAGCGCGCAGATGATTTCCTATGAAGTCGCGATGGGTTTATCACTCGTCGGCGCACTGATGTTTGCGCGCACGCTTTCACTCTCGGGAACAGTCAGCGCGCAACAACTCGACTCAGTCTGGTTCTTCGTTTACCAGCCGCTTGGCTTTCTTGTTTTTCTGGTCAGCGGTATTGCAGAAAACAATCGCGCCCCGTTCGATCTGCCGGAAGCTGAATCTGAACTGGTTGCAGGTTTCCATACTGAGTATTCCGGCTTTCGCTGGTCGTTGTTCTTCATGGCCGAATATGCAGCGATGGTGATCGTCTCCGCGGTCGCGGTTACCGTCTACCTCGGCGGCTGGTATTTTCCGTTCGTCTTCCGATTAACGGAAGCGAAGGGCTATCACAACCTGTATGTTATAGTCAGCCTATTAGTTTTCGTTACCAAGTTGTTGGCGATTTTGTACTTGTACTTCTGGTTGCGTTGGACGTTGCCCCGTTTTCGTTACGATCAATTGATGGACATCGGTTGGAAGTGGTTGATTCCGTCGGCGCTCATCAACATCGTGATTTCGGCGATTGCGATCTTTGTAGTTCAGGCGCTCGATGGTTGGCGTGGCCTGAAGACCATCGACTCACTGACGGCGGGACTGAATCTTACGCCAACTGGAAAAGGGCTGATGATTGCGATGGGACTCGCCGGCCTGGGTTTGACCGGGCTTTTATTGGCGAGGATCAACTGGCGCTCGCGAGATTTCAATTTAAAGAGCCAGCGCCGAAATATTCGTTTGGTGAACGTGCCGCGTGGCAAACCGGCAGTCGCCCCGATCGCAACTGAGTAGAGCGCATTAGTGGAAATCGAGCCGGGTTTTGTAAATCAGCAATCAGCAATCGACAATCGGAAATAAGCACATGCCTTTAGTAAAAGTTCCCAAGCCTAAGTTCATCGAAAAGCTTCGCCGCTTTTTCATGGCCGACCTGTTACAGGGTTTGCGGCTCACGCTGAAGTACAACATCGGTGCGATCACAGACAAGGACTCCGTCGCCGGTAAGGGAATTTACACCGAACAATATCCCAAAGTTCGTCCGGATGTGGCGCCGCGTTTTCATGGTGCGCCGCGGCTCAATATGGATCCGGAAACGCACGACACGCTTTGCATTGCCTGTAACCTTTGCGCAATTGCTTGTCCTGAAGACTGCATCGATGTGCTGGCAATGGACGTGGAAATCATAGTGGCCGGCAAGCCGCGCAAGAAAAAAGTGCTGGACGAGTTTATCTTCGATACTTCACGCTGCATGTTCTGCGCCTTGTGCCAGGAGGCCTGCCCGACGTCATGCCTGGAATTAACTCAGGACTTTGAGTTAGCTACTTACTCGCGCGCCGGCTTTGTTTGGAACCGCGAGATGCTCGAGCAGGGACGCGAGACGGTGAAGTACACACGCTGAACGACAGTAATGAGTGATGAGTAATGAGTGATGAGTAATGAGTGATGAGTAGGAAAATGAAACGAATGCGTGTCGCTAACACTTACTTCTCATCACTCATCACTCATCACTCATCACTATTCTTATGATTCTTTCCGGTTGGGAAGCTATCTTCTTCTGGGTCTTCTCCATAGCGGCGATTTTCGCGGCGCTCTTGACCGTGATGGCCCGCAACACCATTCACAGCGCACTCTTCCTTATCTCTTCTCTGGTTTCCGTAGCCGCTCTTTTCATTCTGCTGCGCGCCGAGTTTATCGCCGGCGTACAAATTCTGGTTTACGTAGGCGGGGTGATGGTGTTGTTTCTCTTCGTCATCATGCTCGTTAACGTAGGTTCGGAAGAACGCGGCAGCGAAGAAATTTTCAACCGACCCAGGCAGGTGACCACCAGCGTAATCTTTTGCGCCTTACTAGTGCTCGGACTGCTTTACGCAATCAACAAAGGCTACGAAGGTTTGCAACAGCGCGATGAAACCGCGGTGATCACGTCCACCAACCGGCGCACGGCTGATGAACAGAATCTTTCCCAAGCGGCGACCGGCTCGTCACGAATCACGAAAGAAACTGAGCGCGTCGGAAACGGCCTTTATCGTTATGGCTCGCTGCCCTTTGAGATCGCTAGTGTGTTGTTGCTGGTCGCCATTATCGGTTCGGTGATGTTGGCCCGGACCTTGAAACAGGAAGCGGCCGTCGATGACACGGCGCCGGAGGTCCTGCAAGCTGAAGCGAAGTACGATCCGGAGATTGCAAAACTTCAAACGACTCAGTAGCACGATCACGATGCAGCTTTTTCTTCTAAACTTTCTAAGTCCGGTGCTCGGCCTATTATTTCAGACAGCAAGTAATGGGCGTATTGCGACTGCCTGGGATAGAGCACAACATCCCGATCTTTCTAAGTTTCTAATTATCGGCGCCTTGCTTTTCGTCATTGGCGTCGCCGGCGTGCTGACGCGACGCAACATCATCGTCATCTTCATGTCGATCGAGTTGATTCTGAACGCCGCGAATCTCAACTTCATTGCCATGTCCCGTTACCTTCAGGACACAGGCAACGTGAACGCGGTTGCCGGTCAAATTTTTGCAGTTTTCGTGATCGTTGTTGCAGCCGCTGAAGCAGCAATCGGGTTGGGAATTGTGATTGCACTCTATCGCAACAAAGAGACGATCTGGGTTGATGAGATTGATATTCTGAAATGGTGACTGGCAGTTTCGAGTTTCGAGTTTCGGGTTTCGAGGTAGGCGAAACGCGAAGCGGCATTAAACTCGAAACTCGAAACTCGAAACTGATGCACCGTTACATCTGGCTAGTTCCACTTCTTCCCCTCGCCGGCGCGGCCATCAACGGCCTGCTGGGGCGGTATTTTCGTTTTTCGGAAAAGCTCATTGGTGGCATTGCTGTTGGCTCGATTGCACTGGCATTTCTCATCACGGTCGCAGCGGTCTACTCGTACGCCTTCGGCAGTAATGCGATGTGGCCCCAAACATACGTCACCAGCCAGGACGGTGCATTCAAATTTACCTGGATTCCCGGCGGAGCAGTGCGACTAACGCAGGGTGCTCAGGAACGAATGGCAAAAGAGGTTCAGGAAGAAGCAATGGCGAAACGCGCCGCTTTGCCACCGGAACAGCGAAACCAGCCGGTCCTCGTCGGGGGTCCGGAGGAAATACAAGGATCTGTGCTTGATGTTGAATGGAGCTATCAACTCGACGCGCTCTCGTCGATCTTCATGCTCATCGTCACCGGAGTCGGACTTTGTATCTTTGTTTTTGCCACCGGTTACATGCATGGCGATCCGGGTTTCTATCGCTTCTTCGCGTACATGGGCCTGTTCATGTTTTCCATGCTCGTGCTGGTGATGGGCTCAAACTTCCTGATGATGTTCGTCGGTTGGGAAGGTGTAGGTCTTTGTTCGTACCTCTTGATTGGTTACTACTTCGATCGCCAGGAAGCGGCGAATGCGTCACGCAAAGCGTTCATCACGAATCGCATCGGCGACTTTGGTTTCGCGCTCGCCATCTTTGGCGTGATTGCTACCTTTGGAACCACTCAATACACCGATGTTTTCGGCCAGGCCGCAAGCTTCCCACTTGAGCCATTGGGCCACTGGGGTCTGCTTTCGTGGATCGCGCTGGGGCTTTTTATCGGCGCCTGTGGCAAGTCTGCGCAACTACCATTGCACGTCTGGTTGCCTGACGCGATGGCCGGTCCGACTCCCGTATCCGCACTCATTCACGCGGCGACGATGGTGACCGCCGGGCTGTACATGGTCACGCGCACAAATGTCATCTTCCAGCATTCGCAGACGATGATGATGGTTGTCGCTTTAGTGGGCGCCGCGACGGCATTGTTTGCGGCGACGATTGGCATCACGCAAAACGACATCAAGAAAGTTCTTGCCTACTCCACCGTTTCGCAGTTGGGATTCATGTTCATGGCCTGCGGGGTGGGCGCATTTGTAATCGGCATCTTTCACGTGATGACGCATGCGTTTTTCAAAGCGCTGATGTTCCTCGGCGCGGGCAGTGTTATTCACGGCATGCACCACGAGCAGGACATGCGCCGCATGGGAAACCTGCGAAAGTACATGCCCTACACCTATCTCACTTTCTTAGCTGGCTGGCTGGCAATCTGCGGCATCATCCCATTCAGCGGCTTCTGGTCCAAAGATGAGATTCTGTGGAACGCCGCCTCCACCAGATACATCCCGGTCGGCTGGCTTGTTTGGATCGTCGGCACCATCGCCGCGACTTGCACTGCTTTTTACATGACTCGCCTGGTGGCGATGACGTTTTGGGGCAAGGAAAAATTTCTCAACGGCCACGACCATACGGTTGAGCACGAAGTCCACAATCACGATCACGAAACGCCCGAACATCACACCCACATCCCGCATGAGTCTCCGGCATCAATGTGGGTGCCGCTAGCGGTGCTCGCTGTGCTGGCAACCATTGGCGGCTTCGTGGGAATTAGCACGGCATTCACTGGTGGCAAGCACATTGGCGGGCGCATGAACATCGTTAACTTCATGGATCCGATCATCTGGAATCCAGGCACTGGCTATTTCGGCAAAGAAGAAATTTTGGATAGCGCCGGCAGACCATTAGAAGGCGAACTAACGGCTCACGCTGAGGTTTCGACGACCGAGACTCACGCGACAGAAGCAGCATCACCTTATGGTGACGAAGGTTTTAACCTGGCCCATGCGGCAGAATCGAAACTACATAGCGAGACAGCGACCGAGTGGTTATTCATTGTCATCTCTTTGCTAGTGGCGGGCATCGGCATTGGCCTTGGTTTCCTTTTCTATGTGAAGGACACACGCCTTCCGGACATTTGGGCGGCGCGACTCAAGCCGCTTTATCAAGCCAGCTACAATAAATACTGGGTTGATGAATTCTTTGGCTGGGCCGTTACGCGCCGGGTAATGGATGCCGCGCGTGGTGTATTCGCATTCGATTCAAAAGTGGTGGACGGCGCCGTCAATGGATCCGCGTGGTTAACGCGCCTATCCAGCCGCGTCACCGGGGGCACCGATCAGTATTTTGTAGATGGAGTGGTGAATGCGATTGCAGCTTTTGTGACTCGTTTAATGTCGCCCTTATTTCGCGCCGCACAAACAGGGTTTGCACAAAATTATGCCCTCGTGATGGTACTGGGACTGGTTGCTGCCGTGGCGATGTTTTTCGGCGCCGACATCGCTCGGGCCGTAAAGAGCGTTTTTGCGTTTGGACTCTGAAGTTAGGTCCGTGGTCAGTTGTCAGTGGTCAGTTGTGGCTGACCGTTTATAGAAACCGGGCTTTGCTATCTCAAAATCGACGAACCACTGACAACGGACCACTGACTACGGACTAAGAACCTATGAAAAGTCTGCCAATACTTTCAATCGTGACCTGGCTGCCGACGCTGGGCGCGCTCATCATTCTGATCCTCTTCAAAAAGGGCCAGTCGGATCAAATCAAAAAGTTTGCCACTGCCTGGTTTGGCGTCGCCTTCGTCGCCTCGCTAGCGCTGTTGAAATATGACAGCGCGTTGGGCGGCATGCAGTTTCTTGAGGACCATCAATGGATCCCGGTCATCGGCGCGCGCTATCAGATGGGCGCCGACGGTGTCGCTGTGTTGTTGATTGTGTTAACAACGCTGCTGGGCGTTATCGCGGCCTTGTCCTCCTGGAAGTACATCGAAAAACGTGAAAAAGAATATTACGTCCTGCTGCTGCTGTTGCAGACAGCGGTCGTCGGCGTCTTCACTTCGATGGATTTGTTCCTGTTCTACCTGTTCTTCGAAGTATCCCTCGTGCCGATGTATTTCTTAATCGGAATCTGGGGCGGTGAAAATCGTTTGTACGCGGCAATAAAATTCTTCCTGTACACGCTGGTTGGATCAGTGGTGATGTTGCTCGGTGTGTTGAAAATTTATTTCTTAACTCAGGACACGGCGCTGACTGGAAAGATCACACAGGCGACAATCGATCTTTTGGCAGGGAACCAACAGGCATCGGCGATGGTTTCCACAACCTTGCAAGCAGCGGCACAAAACGGCACCGGCACTTTCAATATCCTTTATTTGCAAGCGCTGGGATCAGTGATGCCGATGGGTGTCATGCAGGTGCTCTTGTTTTTTGCTTTCGCGCTCGGCTTTGCCATCAAGGTGCCGATGTTTCCGTTTCATACATGGCTGCCTGACGCTCACGTCGAAGCTCCCACGGCCGGTTCAGTAATTCTCGCCGGCGTCTTGCTGAAGTTGGGTACGTACGGTTTTTACCGTTTCAATATTCCGATGTTTCCCGCGGCCTCGGCCGATGAAAGTTATTTCTTTGCCGGCACGAATCACCAGTTTGGCGTGCGCAGCATAATGATCTTCCTGGCCATCGTGGGAATAATCTATGGCGCACTCGCCGCCATGTACTTCGTAGTTAAGAAGGACGGCGACGTCAAGAAACTGGTGGCGTACTCGTCCGTTTCCTCAATGGGCATCGTCATGCTCGGGCTCTTCGCGCTGAATCCGAACGGTTTGAATGGCGCAGTGCTGCACATGATCAACCACGGCATCTATTCGGCGGCGCTGTTTCTCCTGGTCGGAATTATTTATGAAAGGCGGCACACGCGTAACGTCGCGGAATTCGGCGGCCTGTCGCATGTGATGCCTGGATATGCAGCGGTATTTCTTTCGATGGTGATGACCGCGATCGGCCTGCCGTTGCTCTGCGTTTTCATTTCCGAGTTTCTTTCACTGCGCGGCGCTTTCGAAGCAAATCCGATGTGGGCCGCGTGGGGCGCGTTGGGAATCATACTCAATGCGGGCTACATGCTTTGGCTTTACCAGCGAATGTTTTTCGGCACGATTGATAATCCGAAGAACGAAAAGCTAATCGACTTGAGCACGCGCGAATGGATTTACATGACGCCACTGATAATCATGTCGCTGTGGATTGGTATTTATCCAAAGCCGTTTTTGAGTTACATCGAACGACCGGTTAATGCCGTAGTGCGCCAGGTGAGACCAACTTATCCGATTCCGGGAGTGCCGCCGGGAGTTGACACGCAACAACGGGCGGCGGCGGAAAAGTAATGAGTGATGAGTGATGAGTGAAGGACTAGTAGTTCAGAGTCCAAGCCTTAGCTTGCTTCTTACGACAGCAGCAACCTGAAGGTTGTACTCTGAACTGTTTGAGTGGCGACGGCCGACGACAAAACCAAAGACCAAAGACCAAAGTCCAAAGCACAAAGACCAAAGACCAAAGACAAAGAAATAAGACAAAGACCAAAGACAAAGACCTAAGACTACATGTTCCTATTCCAAGCCAACTCCACAGCGCTTTTCAACCTGGCCGATTTGCAACTCATTGCCCCAGAGTTGATTTTGACTGTTTGTGGTTGCATCGCCCTGGTGATGGAAGTTGTTCTTCCCTATCGCAAGAGCAAACTCGTTGCCTACTTTTCTCTGGTCGGCGTTGCTCTGGCCTTCGTCTCGCTGGGGCTGCAATGGTGGAACGTTAGCGACTCGCTGCCGCTCGATGGCTTTTACGGCATGGTGCGCATCGATGGCTTTGCGCTGCTTTTCAAAGGCATCTTCCTGGTTGGGGCCGCCCTCGCTATAGCGATTTCCACGCGCTATCTCGACATTGAAGGGGAGCAACACGGCGAATACTACGCCCTCGTTCTGTTTGCCACCGTCGGCATGATGTTTCTCGCCTGCGGCTATGATCTAATTTCGCTATACATCAGCCTGGAGTTAATGGCCCTGACGTTCTACGTGCTGGTCGCATTTACAAAACGCGAGAAGCGTTCGAATGAAGCGGCAATGAAGTACTTTCTGTTAGGAGCGTTTTCGTCGGGCATCCTGCTTTACGGAATGTCGTTGCTCTATGGGATTGCGGGTTCTACCAATCTCGGTGAAATTGGGCGCAGCGTTGCGACAATAGTTAGTGCGACCCCGATTGGCGAAGCGGCCGGTCCAAGTCTAAGGCCGATGTTGTTGCTGGGCATGATTGCGCTGGCTGCCGGTCTGTTTTTCAAAATTGCCGCCGTGCCGTTTCATATGTGGGCGCCGGATGCTTACGAAGGCGCGCCCACTTCGGTGACGGCATTTCTTTCTACCGGCTCAAAAGCCGCAAGCTTTGCACTCTACGCGCGCATCTTCATCGAGGCTCTCAACAGCATGCGCGCCGATTGGGCGCCACTGCTCGGCTTGGTGGCCGCTATAACGATCATGGTCGGCAATTGGGCCGCGGTCACTCAGGAAAACTCAAAACGTTTGTTGGCCTACTCGTCGATCTCCAACGCCGGGTACCTATTGCTCGGACTGGTCGCCGGAAATAGTTACGGCTATACCGGCTTAATGATTTACCTCTTGGTCTACACGTTGATGAACATGGGCGCGTTCGGTATTGTGATTAGCTTGCGACGGCGCGGAATCATTGGCGACAACGTCGACGACATGGCCGGGCTGGCCCAGAAAGCGCCGGGCATGGCGGCGATGATGACAATCTTCATGCTGTCGCTCGGGGGCTTGCCGATTACTGGCGGCTTCATCGGCAAGTATTTTCTTTTTGGCGGGCTCTTGCAGCGCGGCGCGGCAGAAGGGAGGTCGTGGTATTACTGGCTGGCCGGCTGGGCCATCATCAACACCGTCGTTTCTTTTTACTACTACATACGATTTATCAAAGTGATGTACCTCGGCGATCGCATCGCCGACGACAAGCCTCTGTCACTCTCGCCTGCTTTGCAAACCGCTCTCGCGGTTTCGGTAGCCGGCATCATCTTCATCGGTGTCTATCCGCAGCCCTTAATTAACCTGACTCAAAAACTAGTGGCTCCGCTGGCGGCAATTGGCGCAGTGACTCTGAAATAAAGATGGATGCCGTTTTACCAGGCGAAGATTTGATTGAACAGGGAATCGTAGATTTGCGTGCCGGCAAAGAATCGACCGCCGCCTTACTCGTTTGCATCGGCGCGCCACGGTTGAGACGGATAGGGCTCGAACTCTCTGACAACTTACCGCTGAATCCTGAGCATCGGCTTTATGACTTGCTTGCCAAAAGTGATCAAGACTCTGCTCACTCGCGCTACAATGCTCTCATCAGAATATTAGTCAGTTTCGAAAGAGCAGCTGAATGCGTCAAAAAGTAACCGCCGAGCGCATGGACGAATTCATGCGTGCATTGGCAAGCGGTATTACGAAAGCCTCACGTGTATTTCTCGTTGGTGGCGCAACTGCCGTTTTACTAGGTTGGCGCGACGCCACTATTGATGTCGACTTAAAAATACTTCCTGAAAACGATGAGATTCTTCGCAAGCTTCCAATTCTTAAAGAACAACTTCAGATCAACATAGAACTTGCCGCGCCGGACGATTTCATACCTGAGTTGCCCGCATGGCAGGAGCGCAGCCCTTTTATACGACAAGAAGGAAAGCTCACCTTCCTGCATTACGACTTATACGCGCAGGCGTTGGCGAAGATTGAGCGTGGACACGATACTGATCTGCGAGATGTACAAGAGCTGTTGAATCGAAAACTAATAGAACCCAATGCGGTGCTTGATTTTTTTGAACGCATAAGAGATCAGCTTTATAAGTATCCAGCCATCGATGAAGTCTCGTTTCGGCGCGCAATGGAAACCGCGCTGAAACGTAAACGGTGATCACAACGGTTTGCTAAAAGCGCCTGCCAATGCCTGTAGGCTTGGCTTCGAGATGAATGCTAGCCTTTTACTTCTTTGCGGCAATCGTCATCTGGCTGGGAATTCTTTCACTGCGGAGTGGTATTCGCTTCGCTGCTTATGTGCGAGGTGAGGCAGCGAAGCCGTTAGCCGATTTCACTCCTTACGTCTCCATATTTGCTCCTTGCCGTGGCTTAGAAGATGAACTGGAAGGCAACCTCCGGGTGCTCTTTCAGCAGGACTACCCCGCCTACGAGATCATCTTCATTAGCGATAGTGAAGACGATCCATCGCTTGGATTGGTTAGAAAGCTAATCGGATCTCAGGCTCGAACAAACCGTATTGCTACCAAAATCATTGTTGCAGGACCAGCCGCCGACTGCGGCCAGAAGGTCCACAATCTGCGAACAGCGATCCCAAACGCCGACTCGCGCAGCCATGTGTTCGTGTTTGTCGATACCGATGCGAGGCCACAAGCGCGTTGGTTGCGCTCGCTGGTTGCGCCTCTCGCGGATAAGAAAGTTGGCGCCGCCAGCGGTTATCGCTGGTTCATTCCGGTTGCTGGCGGACTCGCTTCACAATTACGCGGGGTTTGGAATGCCTCCATTGCTTCCGCTTTGGGTGCGGACCATTACAAAAACTTCTGCTGGGGCGGTTCAACTGCGATTCGCAGATCAACCTTCGAAGAACTGCGAATAAGGGAACGCTGGCGTGGCACAGTGTCCGATGATTTCACTCTCACGCGAGCTTTGCAGGAAGCTAAGTTGCCGATTCATTTTGTGCCAGCCTGCCTGGTGCCGGCTCTCGACTCTTGCACGATGAGAGAGCTGTTCGAGTTTACCAACCGGCAGTTGAAGATCACGCGCGTCTATGCGCCGCACTTATGGAAACCGGTGCTGATTGGCAGCCTCCTATTTTGTCTGGTGTTCTTTGGCGGCGCGATATTGGTCGTGGCGCGCGCAGTAAATCAAGATTCGATTGCCATACCGTCAGCGCTCCTCCTGGTTATTTATTTTCTTGGAGCACTTAAGGCGCACATTCGCATGAAAGCGGTGCTGTCCGTCATGCCGGCGTACGCGAGGGAATTGCG
Organism: bacterium; assembly: GCA_040003675.1. Lineage (GTDB taxonomy): Bacteria > Acidobacteriota > Blastocatellia > Pyrinomonadales > Pyrinomonadaceae > PSRF01. The sequence goes on from JBDUCC010000015.1 coordinate 23,883, forward strand.
CCGAGGATTGTTTTTTCAGCTTGTTCTGTGGCCATTCACTTCGGCGCTTTATCTTTGTAACGCGCTCGTTGCGGCCTGGTCGCGTCGCATCAAATGGCGTAGCATTACCTACGAATTGAAATCACCCACCGAAGCTGTCATTATCGCCCGCGATTAGTCTGAGTAAAGCAAACTCTTAGTTTGCGTTCGCGGCCATCACTCAAGTCACTGACAACGATCGACCGCAAACTAACAGTTTGCTTTACAAGTACTTATGCCAAACAGAGTCGTACAACTCGTGCAACTGCTGCGCTCAACCAAACGCGAAAAGCGTCTGGGCACAGTCATCCTGTTTGTTACTTCGCGCTGCAACGCGTTTTGTAAAACTTGTTTCTATCACGAAGAGTTGAATCAACCGGGCGATCTTACTTTCGAGCAGATAGAAAAGATCTCGAGCACGATGCCGCCGATCACTGACCTTTGGTTGTCAGGTGGCGAGCCCACCCTGCGTCGCGACGTTTCGCAAATCATCGAAACGTTTGCAAAAAACAATCGGATCAATCGACTGATTATTCCCACCAACGGGCTTATCAAATCGCGAGTGCACGAGATTGTTGAGAGCGCGTTAAGCACCCATCCCAAACTTGATCTCTATCTGAACATTGCACTGGACGGCTACGGCGAAACTCACGATCGCATCCGCGGAGTTCCCGGTAACTGGGGAAAGGCGCTGGAATGTATCGAGTCGCTTTACCCGCTGAAGGCCAGGTTCGGCGATCGCTTCCGGTTGAATGTTAATACGGTCGTCTGTGCTGACAACTTTACCGAAATCGAAAAGCTTGGCGAGTTCATGTGGCAGAAGTTCCGGTTGGACGGTCAGTACTTCAACATCGTTCGTGGTGAAACATTGGTAGGCGACGAGATAAAGCAAGTGCCCGCCGAAGTCTTGCCCGAGATGTACTCCTACGTTTCGAAACTGACAAAACGTTACGGCGATCGCATGTTCGCGGACGATGATCCGAGCAAGCGATTCGTCAAAAACGTCGCCTACGTGGGAGCGATCACAACTCACTATCGAAATCAACACGCCAATTTTCAGAAGTCGACCGCCTGGCCGTTTCCCTGTACCGCCGGTGAGACGACCGCGGTGATCGATTACAACGGCGACGTGCGCGCGTGTGAGTTGCGCGAGAAGTTTGCAACGCTGGCGGATTACGATTACGACTTCACAAAACTTTGGGACGCAAATGGTCGCGCGCTTGAACTTGACGCGATCGATGGCGGTAAGGCGTGCTGGTGCACACACGTTTGCTTCATACACGATTCGATGCGTCATTCGACGCGTGCCATGCTTTACGAAGTGCCGAAGAATTTTGTAACGCGCGAGCAGTGGCAGTGATGGCAAAATCCGATAACGGGGAAATCAACCGCAAAAGTGGAATCGCTTATGCCGCGGCATTCACGCTGTTTGCCTGTGTTATCTCCCTAACCGGAGTCGGCTGGTTAGCCGATCGCTGGTTTGGTACGAGCCCGTGGTTGCTGGTGGCCGGTGTAGTTCTTGGGGCGATAGTCGGCTTCTATCAGTTTGTGAGGTTGACCTCGCAACTTTAGAGTGCTGCCTGGTGGCATGAGGTCAGTACCACCTCGCGGTAGCAACTGTGTTTGAAGTCAAGCTGAAACCG
>JBDUCC010000016.1:0-25489 GCA_040003675.1 bacterium
TGGGGCGGCGAAACTGAAATAGTCCAGGTCTCTGCGAAGAAGCGCGAGAACCTCGACACGCTGCTGGAAACAATTCTGTTGACCTCAGACATTCTCAACCTGCGCGCCAGTCCGACGCGTCTGGCTTCGGGTGTCGTGTTGGAAGCGAAATTAGATCGCGGCCGCGGCGCCGTTGCCACTGTCCTGGTGCAACAGGGCACATTGCATATTCACGAGCCATTCATCGTCGGCCAGATTTTTGGCCGCGTGCGCGCCATGTTTAATGATAAAGGCGAGGCGATCACGGAAGCAGCGCCGGCCACACCCGTCGAGGTGCTCGGACTACAGGGCGTGCCGCAGGCGGGCGAGAGTTTTCAGGTAGTTGCCGACATCACGCGGGCGCAGCAAATATCGGGTCACCGGCAGATGCTGAGTCGCCAGGCTACCCTGATGCAGTCGACCAAGCGCGGAATCGAAGCGTTGGGCGAGACTGAGGTCAAAGAACTCCTGGTTGTCATCAAGGCAGACGTGCAGGGTTCGGTTGAAGTTCTTAAATCGACGCTGCAAAAACTTTCTACCGATCGCGTGAAGGTAAAAGTTATTCGTTCCGGCGTGGGCGCGATTACCGAGTCTGACGTGTTGCTGGCTTCGGCCACGCAGGCCGGCTCAGCTGTGTCCGCAGTAGTAGTGATTGGCTTCAACGTGAGGCCCGGATCACGTGCCTCCGATCTCGCTAAGCAGGAGAGTGTCGACATACGGCTGCATTCAATCATTTACAAAGTTGAAGAAGAAATCCGAGCGGCCATGATCGGCATGCTCGAGGCTATTGAAAAAGAACGAATCATCGGCAAGGCCGACGTGCGCGAGGTTTTCCGCGTTCCCAAGGCAGGCGTGGTTGCCGGTTCGATGGTTGTCGACGGCAACATCCGGCGTAATGCGCGCGCGCGCCTGATTCGCGATGGCGTAGTCAGTTGGGAAGGTAACATCGCTTCGCTGCGTCGTTTCAAAGACGATGTGTCGGAAGTTCGTGAAGGCTTTGAGTGTGGCATCGGCCTGGAAAACTTCAACGATGTAAAAGTCGGAGACCAGATCGAGGCGTATATCGTCGAGAAGGTTGCCGCGACAGAACTTTAGTTTCGGGTACCGAGTTTCGAGTTTCGAGTTTCGGGTTAGGATCGAACTCGAAACTCAAAACTCGAAACTCGAAACTGGATTAACCATGCGTCGCCCTGAGAGAGTTGCAGACATTCTTCGTGAAGAAATCTCGCAGATCGTCGGCTTCGAACTCGAGGACCCACGGCTTACGATGGTGACCGTAACCGACGTTCGGCTTTCCGAAAACTTGAGGGATGCCCGGGTTTACGTCACCGTTGCCGGAGATGAAAAGGAACATCAAACTGCGCTAAGCGCACTCCAACACGCCGCGCCTTACGTTCGCAAGCAACTCGGCCTTTCGCTCAACCTTCCCCGTACACCGGAGATTCATTTTGTGAGAGACCGCATTGAGGAACAGGGTGAGCGTGTGGATAATTTGTTGCACGAAATTGAGAAAGAATCTACCAGGAAGGATGAACAGTAGCACAGACTTTAGTCGGTGCTAGCTGGGCCAGTCACAGACTCAAGTCTGTGCCACTCAAACAATGCTTAGTCAAGTTGTTGAACTGATCGAAGCGAAGCGGAAATTTGCGATAACGTCCCACCGCCGGCCGGATGGCGACAGTCTGGGATCATCGTTGGGACTCTATTGGTTGCTGCGCGCCCTCGACAAGGACGTTGAGGTCATCATGTGCGACCCGGTGCCCAATGCTTATCAACAGTTGCCGGGTGCGAAAAATGTTCGCGTTACCCCTGCGATTGATAGTTCCTACCACGCCGTGTTCGTTATTGAATGTTCCGATGTAACGCGCCCCAATCTTGAAGATCTTGAAAAGCAATTTGTTGTTAACATCGACCACCATTCGACCACCGCGCTGTTTGGCAAGATCAACTGGATCGATTCAACCGCGTCCGCCGTCGGCGAAATGATCTACAACCTTTGCAAGGCCACGGGCGTGCGCGTGACGAAAGAGATCGCCGAATGCGTCTATACCGCACTCATCACCGACACCGGTTCATTCCATTTCTCTAATACAACTGAGCGCACGTTCAAAGTCGCTTCCGAGCTGTTGCGGACCGGAGTGAAACCGGCTAAAGCGGCTGAGGCCGTGTTTGCCAGTTATCCCTGGAGCCGCATTCAGTTGATGGGCGCAGTGCTTTCCACAGCCCGGCGTGATTCAACCGGTCGCGTCGCTTTGCTGCGGCATAGTCTCGAGATGCAACACACTGCGCACTCTTCGGACGAAGATGCGGATGGATTTGTTAACTATCCGTTGACTGTCGGCGAAGTTGAGGCAGTCGCCATGCTAAGGGAATCAGAGCCGGGAGTTTATCGCACCAGCCTGCGTTCAAAAGGCGAAGTTAATGTCGCCAAGGTAGCGGAAAAGTTTGGCGGCGGCGGTCATCGCAACGCCGCCGGTTGCACGCTGCGCGGCACCTGGGAAGAAGCCGAAGAAAAAATCATTGCGCTGTTGCAGGATGCGGTAGCCCGAGCGAATGGACGTGCTGACATCACCGAAGATGCGCTGATTGGTAGTTGAGTAAAGCAAAATGTTAGTTTGCGTCGGTTGGCAATCCTTCAAGTTGTGTGATGACCGAACACCCTTCTGAGTAAAGCAAACTGTTAGTCTGCATCGGTTGGCGACTCGTTCAAGTTGAGGCGTTAACGAACCAGCGCAAACTAACAGTTTGCTTTACGATTTCCCCAATGTCCAAAGAAAAAAAATACAAGTGGCGTCGCGAGGATTATCAAGAACAGACGCGCGGCTTGTTGATGGTCCATACCGGCAACGGCAAAGGAAAAACCACCTGCGCGCTAGGGTTGATGATGCGTGCTGCCGGCCGCGGTCTGAAGTGTTGCATGATTCAGTTCATGAAGTCGCGCAACGATCGCTACGGCGAGCATGAATCAGCGGAGAAGTTGGGCATCGAAGTTCATACGATGGGTGACGGTTTTACCTGGGACACCAAAAACCCGGACCAGGATCGCACCACCGCCCGCGAGACTTGGAAGCTTTGCGTGGAAAAGTTGCGCAGCGGCGACTACGACCTGCTCGTCTTCGATGAACTGGTATACGTGCTTAGTTATGACTTCTTGCCGGTTGCTGAAGTGCTGTCAGAGATTCAGAGCGTTCGCTTGGCTCAGCCTGCCTTGCACATCGTTGTAACGGGCCGCGACGCCCCTGCCGAGCTCATTGCTGCCGCCGACCTGGTCACCGAGATGAAAGAGATCAAGCATCCTTTTAACGCCGGCATCCGCGCCCAGCAGGGCATCGAATTCTGACAAATTCCTTTATAAAGTCGGGTTCGGAGCCGAGCCGGCCCCTTTTCTTTCCCATAACCTTCAAGCGTCTTGCCTTATGTGTTAGGCTCTGTTCCATACCAACAAATCATTGCGACGGCTTGTCCTTGACTGACGCTTGCTATGCCCTGGTTTAGTAAAAAGAGTAAACAAATCGAAGCGGTGCCTCTCGAGGAGCGCGTCGTCAAAACAGAAAACGTGTTCGTCAAATGCGACGAATGCGAGGCGCATCTCTACAAGCGTGATCTTGAGGAGTCGTTACAAGTTTGCCCCAAGTGTGGTCATCACTTTCGCATCGGCGCGCGCGACCGCCTGGCCATGTTGTTCGATGGCGGCACTTATGAAGAATTGGACGCGGAAGTTATTTCCATCGATCCGCTTGAGTTTGTTGATACAAAACCCTATGAACAGCGTCTGAAACAGGCAAGAAAGAGCTCAGGAATTCCTGAAGCGATAATCAGCGGTCGTGGCAAAGTAGGCGACCACGCTGTCTTCGCGGGCGCTATGGATATGTCATTCATTGGCGGCTCAATGGGTTCGGCCGTTGGCGAGAAAGTTACCCGCCTGATTGAACATACTTTGAAAGAACACGCTGCGTTGGTTCTCTTTTCCGCGTCGGGTGGAGCGCGCATGCAGGAAGGCGCGCTGTCGTTAATGCAGATGGCGAAGATAGCAGCGGCCCTCGCCGCGTTAGACGAAGCGCAACTGCCGTTCATTTCCGTTTTAACTGATCCCACCACCGGCGGCGTGACGGCGAGTTTTGCAATGCTCGGAGACATTGTCATCGCCGAACCAAAGGCGCTGATCGGTTTTGCGGGCCCGCGTGTTATTGAACAAACGATCCGCCAAAAACTGCCGAAAGATTTTCAGCGATCCGAATTTCTGTTAGACCATGGCATGGTGGACGCGATCGTTGATCGCCGCGAGTTGCGCGACTACCTGACGAAGCTGTTGAATTTTATGTTGAATCCGGAAATCACAGGCGTCTCAGAAATGGACCGCCTGCGCTCGCGAGCGGTTTCAGGCGATTAGTTTCCATTAAACGCACCGACCTCACTTCGTAACCATCCCGATCCAGCCATTTTCATGGAATACAAAGAAAGCCTTGCCTATCTCCTCAGCCTCGGCCACGAAACGCTGGCCATGAAGCTGGGACTGAAAAACACCGAGCTCTTGCTTGAGGCTGTCGGGAATCCGCAAAGTTCGTTTGAATCGGTGCAGATCGCAGGCACAAACGGTAAAGGCTCGACCGCTGCGATGCTTGATTCAATTTGCCGGCAAGCTGGTATGAAAACCGGTCTGTTTACTTCGCCGCACCTGATTTCAATCACTGAGAGAATCAAAATTGCCGGTGTCGATATTTCGACGCACGAGTTCGCCAGACTTACTACAAAAGTGAAAGGCGCTGCGCAAAGCCTGGTCGAACAAGGAACGCTCGCGGCCTTGCCCACCTTTTTTGAGCATGTCACGGCCATTGCGTTACTGGCCTTCAAAGAAGCGGGTGTTAAGTTGGCAATTCTGGAAACCGGGCTGGGGGGCAGATTGGATTCAACCACGGTTGCCGGCGCGCGCGTCGTCGCGATCACGCCCGTCGCACTCGATCACCAGGACTACCTCGGCGCCACGCTGCCGGAAATTGCCGCCGAGAAAGCTGCGATTATTCGCCCTGGCACTGCGGCCATAATTGCTCATCAGGATTCAGAAGCTTTTGAAGTGATCCGGCGGCGGGTGGTGGAATGCGAGGTCCAGGCTTTGATGGATGACTATCAGGTGTTGATTGATGGAGCGACTGCCGACGGCCGCTTCATCGCTACGTTTCAGACCAGAGACGAACGATACCCGTCGGTGACGCTCGGTTTACGTGGCAGACATCAAGTCGAAAATGCCGCGACCGCGATTCGAATCGCCGAAGTGCTACGCCAACAAGGCTGGCACGTACCGACGACAGCAATCATCAAGGGCATAGAAACGGCGGAGCATGCAGGACGTTTGGAACTGAGAGAAGGATATCTATTGGACGGCGCCCACAATCCCGCCGCGGCCCAAACGTTACTTAGTTACCTGGACGAGTTTGTTAAGGTTCCTGTGACGCTGGTGTTTGGCGCGATGCGCGACAAGAACCTGGTTGAGATGGCAGCAATTCTCTTCCCTGCCGCCGCTCAAGTGGTGTTGACTCAACCTGATAATCCCAGAAGCGCAAGCGCCGAAGAACTTGAGGAGATAGCAGCCGCGACCGGCGCGCCTAACGTTTTTGTCACGCGCTCGGTGAACGAGGCGCTGATAAAGGCTAATGAAGTAACATTATCTGCAGGCCTTATCTGCATCACCGGCTCGCTATACCTGTTGGGAGAGGCCAAAGCGGTATTGAACGCCTCAGCAGGCCGGGCCGGACAATAGCAAACAGCAATTGATTAACGAGGAATACTAATGACGTCCACTGATTGTCCTCAGATTCTGGATAGCAAAGAGATTTTTCGCGGTCGAATCTTTGACGTGACCGTAGATACGATTCGGGAAGGTGGCAAAACTTACCAACGTGAAACGGTGCATCATCCGGGAAGCGCAGTTATCGTTCCCATTTTCGCTGACGATACGATTGCGCTGGTGCGCCAGTATCGCCATCCTGCCGTCCGTTACTTGCTGGAAGTCCCGGCGGGCACTTTGAATCACGGTGAAGCGCCCGAAGAAGGCGCCGCCCGCGAACTGGAAGAAGAACTCGGCTATAGCGCGGGAAGCTTGGAGAAGTTATCCGAATTCTTCGTGACACCGGGTTTTTGTGAAGAGAAAATGTGGGTCTATCTCGCAACCGACTTAACGGCGGCCGAGCAACGCTTAGAAGACGACGAAATCCTCGAAATTGTACGTATCCCTTTTTCTCATGCGCTGGGAATGATCACAAGCGGCGAGATCGAAGACGCGAAAACAATTATCGGTATCATGCTGGCAGCACCTCATGTTGGACCACCAATGTTTGAAACCGGCTATCCCGCGGTGTAATTCGTTTGCACGCGTTCGAAACCAGGGATCTAAAGTTTGACCAGCGCATAACAACCTCATAAACTGCCACTCATCGTGTCTAATTCCAACGAAGCGGCATTCGATCTTTCTGAACATCCGCAACCATACCTGCCGGCGACGCTCGGCGCCGGCAAAGACGTGAACACTCCTGATCCCGATGATCCTTCCTGGGGAGTGGGCACGGCAATACTTGTTTGGATTGCGAGTCTCATATTAGTGGTGCTGGCACCACTCGTATTATTGCTACCTTACGCTTCGAGCAAAGGCCTGCACGTCAGCGATCCGAACTATGTTAAGGCACTGGCCGAATTGGCACTCGGCGACAAGACAGCGGTGCTGCTTCAGGTAATCGCACTTTTACCCAGCCATTTGCTGACGTTTGCTCTAATCTGGCTTGTAGTAACGCGGTTCGGCAAGCAGTCGTTTTGGCGGGCAATTGGCTGGGGCTGGTCGGGCCGATTTAGATTATGGGTCTGCGTGGGCCTGGGTGTCGCTTTGTTTATTATTGGCACAACCTTGGCCTGGTTGCTGGGTTCCGCAAAGCCCACCCAACTCGAACAGATCATCAACAGCTCTTTGGCAGCGCGTTACGCGATTTCATTATTGGCGGTTGGCACGGCGCCTTTCGTCGAAGAGTTTCTATATCGCGGCGTGCTTTACGCGCCGCTGCAAAAGCTGGCCGGGGCGCCGATAGCTGTTTTTCTGGTGCTGGCGCTCTTTACAATCATCCACGTACCGCAATACTGGCCCAACGTCGGGGTAATTGCTGCGGTTGCGTTATTGAGCATCGCGCTGACGGTTGTTCGCGCTTATACGGGGCGCTTGCTTCCCTGCATCATCATTCATCTGGTCTTTAACGGCATTCAGGCGATCCTGCTAATTGTCGAACCTTACGCAAACAAAATTCTACCCACCCCTGAGCCGGTGAACCCGACGTTCATCCTGCTGCCATTGATTCACTTTATTCGCTGACAATGGAATGCGAAGTTGTTGTTGTGGGCGGTGGCATCGGCGGACTAACCGTGGCTGCGCTAATGGCCCAACGCGGTATGAGTGTTTGCCTTTTGGAGCGCCAATCTGAGGTTGGCGGCTGCGCTGCGAGTTTCAATAAATTCGGTTTCCAGTTTGAGCAAGGCTATGGAATTTATTCCTCATGGGAACCGGGAGAAATCCATCAACGCATTTTTGCTGAATTGCCCGTTGAGTCTCCTGAGGTGCATGGACTCGATCCAGCCTACGTCGTCAGACTTCCCGACCACTCAGACGTCCGGGTTGGCAAGCAGGTCGAAGAGTTTGAGCAAAATCTACGGAAAGTTTTTCCGGAGTGCGCAAAAGCGGCAATTGGCTTTTACCGCGAACTGGACGTCCTTGCTCAGACCCCGAGGAAACTGTTGGACGACAGTGGGGATCTCGCGGGCGATTCAGTCTCCGCTCATCTGAACGGTCTCTCGTTTCGATTTTGCCGTTTCATTGATGCACAACTACAAACGCTGGTACAGGGGAATAACGACGAAGTTCCCTATATCCAAGCCGCCCGTGCGCTGCGCGAAGCACGCCATGGCATGTTCGCAATTCGCGGCGGCAGTGCCGAGCTGGCGAGGCGACTGGCGGATTCTGTAAGAGCCAGCGGCGGTAGGATAAGACTTGACTCACCAGTACTGCGGCTCGCGTACGACTCAGAAGGTAACGCTATAGGCGTTGACCTGCTGAGCGGCGAAAAGATAACCGCTACTAAAGCGATTGTCAGCAACCTAACCTTGTGGGATACCTACGGAAAGCTGGTGGGACTCAATCGCACCCCGCCGGAAATAAGAAAGACACTGCAATCACTTCGAAGCTGGGGTGCATATCTGCTCTTCCTCTCACTTGACGATGACGGCACGGCTGCTCTCGCTTCCGATCGTTTCCTTTCCGTTGGGGAATGGCAAGCAGAGGCGCTCTACACTCCTGAGAAGCACCAATTGTTTTTTAACGCCGCTCCAACCTGGGACCAAAGAGCACCTCCAGGAAAACGAGCAGTAACAGTTCATGCCTTTACCGACGTTGACGATTGGTTTTCGTTCCACACTGATGAAGAGGAATTGGAAGCAAGGGACCAATCAATGCTCGAGGCCTGCTGGGAGCGCCTGAACCAGGCAATGCCGGAGCTAGGCAGCACCGTGGAAGTGATTGACAGTCTGAACCCGCGGGGCTATTACGACGCGACGCGTCGAAAGCTCGGCATGGTCGGTAACGTCCTCCCGAGTGGCCGCCTACCTAAGCAAAGGCACCCTTCATATGTCACTTCGTTGCCGAACCTTTATGTGATTAGCGATACGTCGGCGGGGGCGAGTTTGGCGGGGATCAGCCGTTCGGCGCTCGAGATAGCGGACAAATTGGCGCCACTCGGAAAATAAACCTTCACAAAACCATATTGTATGGTGTATATAGGCACAGGACAATTATGTATATTACCGTTGATGAAAAAGACCGGCGGCCGGTATATCAGCAGATTGTTGATGAAATAAAAGGGCTGATAGCTACCGGCGAACTACCGCAGGGGACCTTTCTGCCTCCGGTGCGGCAGGTGGCGGCTGACTTGGGCGTCAACTTGAATACTGTGGCTTTTGCCTATCGCAGACTTCAGCGAGAAGGTCTCGTCAAAGTTAGACATGGGGCCGGGGCGCTCGTTATCTCCCGGGTGTTGAAGGATCCGGTGGGCGAACAGACACGGAGCCAATTAACCGCGGCGCTGACTCACCTGGTGCTGTCTGGGTTGAAGCAAAGCGAAGTGCGCAGGCTGGTCGAGGAAGAACTGCGCAAACTCTACGCTGAAGGTACCTAGATCCGCGCCTGCAGTTAAGGAGTGACCGGCCGACGGGAGTCACCGCGGCCAAAGCTTGGGGTGTCGCGAACCCGCGGCTCAGAAACCGGGCCTGCTGGCGCCACCGGACGAGGATTGTTTGAGGCTCCGCTGCCAATGCCTCCACCACTTCCATTGCCGTTGCCCCCGCCGCTTGTTCCTCCAGTCCACGCTCCCCTACTCAAGTCGTAACCACGGAATCCATAGTACCCACCGAACAGTGACGTAGAGTAATTGCTGCCGTAAGGCGAACCCCAGCCCCAGGCAAACGGGAAAAACGTGTAGAAACCGCGAATAGGATCGTAGAGCCAACATCCCGAGCGCGACGATAGACTCGTCATCCACCAATCGAACTGCGACGAAGCTAAAAGGAATTTCAAGTCGCGATTCGAGATCTTGCTGTTTGCTCGTGCTAACGTTTCCGCTCGCCCCTTGCTCCAGGCCTCGAGGTCGTCTCGCGTCTTGTCACTTTTCTGTAGTTTTGCGACAGAGAACGAGTTGTCACTGAAGACCACCTTGTCGCCACCTTTTATTTTGGTGTGCGTACGCTCCAGCATCACCCGTCCTTTTCGCACAATCAGCTCGGTCGCATCGCCAGGTACAACGTTTACCCGATAGAGTCCTCGCCGCACGATGGCCATCCGCGTATGAGGAGTGGTGACATTGATAAGCAACTCCGTATCGTCATTGCCGGTAACTTCTAAAATAGCCGTGCCCCGAATTAGACGCAGCTCAAGATTTTCGAGGGAATTATCGGTCAGCTCAACTTCTGAGTTCTCGCCGATTCGCAAATAAGAACCGGGATTGAGCAACATTTCTACCCGTCCGTCCAGTGCGGTCTTCACTACATCTCCGGCCTGCAAATCCTCTTTAACCGTCAATTGTTGCCATTCGCCATTTCCGTGTACCCGCAAAGCAGCGCGGCCGGTCACGGCATTTACGCCACCGGCGCGGGCCGAGATCACGAACTTTTCGCGGTCTTGAGCCGCAGCCGAAAAAGGCGACGCGACAATAAAGGAAGCAACAAGCAAAGGAATCAATGAAATCAGAACTCTTTTCATGACGTTTTCCTTAAGTTAGGCCGGCGATTAAATCGATCCAAGAGGGACCCTCATTATAGTCGCTCGTGAATCATTTTCAAGCATTTCCGGATCATTCGCGGCAACTTCAATTTGCATAGTAGCCACGCTTGCCGCGCGCAACTGCGTTGGTCCGGTTTACAGACACGCGGATTGCGCGCCATTTCCCGTCGCGATTCTTGTCTGAGGGACGGTAAGCCAAACTGTAAACCGTACCGAGATCCGCTACGACCCGTTCATACGCCCCCGCTAAATCTTCCAGGCGCTCAACTTGATAAAACGCACCCCCGCCGGCATCCGCCATTTCTTTCATACGATCAAAGCCCGCATCGAATGCTTCGGGCTGCGTATCCAGCGGACTGAGTGCTTGATATTCAGTGTTGAGCCATAAGGTATAGAGGACGCCATCGAATTCACGGACTCGATTGATGAGGTCAGTATAAGGAAGTTTCGATCCGTCTCCTTGAACTCCCGGAATATTTCCGTCCAGCCCATCGCTCATCAATACGACCGCCGTTCGCCGCGCGTTCTTCGTGCCCCGCAATAATTCACTGAAAGCAAAATCGGTTGCATCGTACAGTTTCGTGTCGCCTGCTTCCGTTTCGATCGCGTTAACTCGCCGGCGCAGTTCCTGCCGGTCAAGTGTCGCCGGCGATACCAGCGTTGGACGGCCGGCGAATGTGATGACGCCAATGCGATCAAAAGGCCGGGCAGCATCGATGAAACGCAGTGCAGCCGCACGGATCAAACTAACAACGTCACGTGTCGAGCCTGACAGATCGATTAGCAGCATCAGGTCAAAGGGAGCAGCGGAGGATTCAAATTGGATGATCTTTTGCTCGCTGCCGTTTTCGAAAAGGCGGAAGTCAGATTGCGCCAAGCCGACAAGTCCGCGACTGGTATTGCGATCGACCACGCTCATGTTGAGTGTCACCAGTTGCGAATCGACGCGAATGATGTCGCCTTCACTTATTTCCTGTGTGTCCTGGACCGGCGCCGGTATTCCGGCAGCCAATGTCGGTCCGTCTGAAGTCAGCCCTGCCTCGGGACCTGACTTTGGAAGCTGAGCAATAACCGGGGCACTTCGCGGAGCCAACGCTATGCTGCCGCTGGTGCTGTTAATTCTCAGCACCTGAGTTCCACTTCCCAGGCGAGCCTGCAGCGCATGGCCTTGATCGCTAACTAATCCATTGAGTTCGGATTTAACGGAACCTTTTAGCGAACGGACGACGAGGTCGCTGTTGACGGGTTCCGACAACGCTAACTTGATATCGCCGCTGACAGATCTCAGGGCCGTCGATGAAGAAAGGCCTTCCATCGTAATTGAGTCACTGCCGGTTACGATTTCGGAGTGCGCAGTTTCCGGAATTTTGACCACGAGATTAATCGCAACCCTTGGATCGGTGGGACGGCGAACAATGCTGATCGAGAGTAGTTGTTTGCGGTTTTCAATCACCACCGGAGAGCGCGCCAATGGGTTGCTACCTTCAACGATCGCAGAAACCGTGACGTAGTTTTCTTTCCATACTTCCGCGTCTATAGTCCCAAACTGGTTTTCGATGCGTAAGTGATTGCCGGCTACAAACTCAATGCGAATACCCTGCGGCGCTTCAGCTGGCGGCGTCTGAGCCGAAATAGACGGCAACAAGGCAAAATATAAGACGACTGCCAATACACGTTTCAAGGAGAGTGAGAACATAACTCGGGTTTTCAGTACGCTATTTGAACGTCAGGGGAGAGAGACTGTAGTTTCGGAGAGATTATAGACGCTTATCGCTATCTTTCAATCATATCCAGCATAGAATTCTCATCTTCGGCGGGCGCCGCAGCGGCGGGTACTGGCGTTGCGCCGTCCAGATCGGTGAGTCTAAGCAGCAAATTGTTAGCGTTCGTGGCGTAAGGCATAGCGGCTTCCCTGCTAAGCACCCCGGTGCGGACCATTTTCTCAATGACGCCGTCAAAAGTTTGCATGCCATCCTGATCGCCTTGTTCCATCGCATCAATCAGTGATTTTCCTTCTGACTCGCCCTTCTCGATATATTCCCGCGTCCGCATTGTCGCCTTCAGAATCTCTATGGCTGCAATCCGGCTTTTGCCATCGTCGCGAGGAATCAGTCGCTGGGAAACGATGTAACGAAACGATTGGGCGATCCGCGTGCGTATTACGCGCTCTTCGTTCTTGGGAAACACGCCGATGATGCGGTCTACCGTCTTGGAGGCATCAATGGTATGCAAGGTCGACAAGACCAGGTGGCCCGTTTCCGCTGCCTCCAGCGCGACTTCAATCGTTTCCCGATCACGCATTTCGCCAACGAGTATTACCTTTGGCGCCTGGCGTAATGCAGCCCGAAGGGCTACAGAAAAGCTCGGCGTATCCGAATGCAGCTCGCGCTGATGGATGGTCGAATTCTTATGCGTGTGCAAAAACTCGATCGGATCTTCAATCGTGACGATGTGGTAGTACTGTGTCTCGTTAATCAGATCGATGATCGCTGCCAGCGTCGAGCTTTTCCCGCTGCCGGTTGGGCCGGTCACCAACACGATTCCATTCTTAATATCGACAATCTCTCTTAACTGTTGCGGCAAATCAAAGTCATCAAAGGTGGGTGGCTTCGTAGGAATTACCCGCATAACAATGGCATACGTGCCACGTTGCTTGAAGATATTTACGCGGAAGCGCGCCTCGCCAGGGACACTAAACGAGAGATCCGCAGAACCACTCTTCTCCAGATTCTCATTCGCGCTTGCGTTATTCGCCACGATTATTTTGGCAATACCGGCGGTATGGGCGGGCGTGAGTTTCTCTAATCCAGGAACAATCACACCCTGAAGTTTGCTTGATAGCTCAACCTGAGGCGGGCGTCCGGGTGAAAAAATCAGATCGCTTACCTGGGCGGATGTTTTCAGCATTTGCCGAAGCACAGCGACAAGGTTGAGAGGTAAAGAGGCGCCGCTTTGGCTGGGATTTGGATCACTCATTTTTATTTCGAACTTTTCTCCTCTAACGGGCGTCAAACACCTTGAAAGAAAACATCTTCAAGCGGAGAACCCGAAGCTGAAAACTTACATCAAATAATTGGTTAGGGAACGAGCTAGATAAAAGAGCGCGCAAATAATGGCAACCTACAGAGATCCAGTTAGATGTTTTGCCCCGCTTGAAATTGTCGAGCGCCTTTTGGAAATCCGCGCTGAAGCCGGGTTCGTTCCGGCGGTTTATCTGCACTCACCTGACGAAGTTGCCGATTATCTCGACGCCTACGGTTTCGACGTTTATGCGTTTACAAGTGTGGAGACCGATTTTCACTTCGGTGACTATCAGGCCCCGCTGGCGCCCGGTGGCGACCACGCGCATTGTTCCTCAACCGCTCACTAGGCACAAAAGCCCCACTTATTACGATTCTTCAAGCGCCTTAATCACAAAAAAGGTGACGTCGTCTGTGGCGCCTTTTCCGTCCGTCCAATCAATCACTTCCTTGTGCACAGCTGTGATCAACTCGCGTGCACTGAGTTTACGATTGACCTTTACCGCGCGGGCCAGACGGTCGCGGCCATACTCCTCGCCTTTCGGATTCTGCGCTTCCGTCACCCCGTCAGTATAAAGCACAAGCATCTCGCCCGGTTGAATCGTTTGATAATACTCGTGGTAGCGCGTGTCTTTAAACATTCCCAACGGCAGACTGCCACGCTCGACAAACTGGTGTTGACCATCGACGCTCAGCAGCAACGGCGGATTGTGGCCCGCATTCGTATAGGAAAGCGTTCGGTTAGTGACGTCGAGAATTCCGTAGAAAGCCGTTACAAACTGGTTTCGCTCAATTGATTCCCAAAGCAGGTAGTTTACTTTCGCCATCGAGACGTGCGGCGAATAACCAATGTGGGTTGCCGCACGCAAGCTGGCGCGCAGGAATGCCATTAGCAAGGCCGCGGGAACGCCTTTGCCTGACACATCGGCGATCACCAGACCGATTTGGTCATCGAATATCTTAACCCAATCGTAGTAGTCGCCAGAAACCTCTTCAGTGGGAAAGTTGTAGGCGCTGATATCGTAGCCTTCCAACTGCGGATCCTTTGCAGGCAGTAATTCCAACTGCACCTGGCGCGCGACTTCAAGCTGACCTTCAAGACGTTTCTTTTCGATCAACTGCTCGTGCAGCATGACCTTCTCAATTATGATGGCCACCTGTGCGGCAAGCAGCATCAAGACCTGAAGATCGTCTTCCGAATACGCGTTGAGCTCATCGCTTTCGAGGTCGAAAACGCCGATCACTTCGGTGTTGGAAATGATGGGCGCCACCATTTCCGAACGCGTTTCGGTGCGCGCGTTGATGTAAAGCGGGTCCTTGCGCACATCGGGAGAATTGATGGGTTGAGCCGTCTGTGCGACGTGGCCCAACAGTCCTTCTCCGATTTTCAAATGAAGGTTGGTCAACTCATCGATGTCATAACCACGCACCGCTTCTGCCTCGAACACGCAGGGTTCTTCAACCTCGGCGGCTTTTGATTCGTCACAATTAACGACGAAAATGCCGGCCGCATCGTAGGGGAGCAACGAGTCAAGCGTGTCCATCACAAGGTTCAGGACTTCCTGAAGGTCAAGCGACTGGCTGATTTTCCTGGTGATGTCGAGCAGCATGCGCAGCTTGTCTGTAGTTGTCAGACCAGGCAATTGCAGCTCTTTGATTTGTTCGGTCATAATTCAATCGCCAGCAGGTTAGAACCGGTTGACGGGTAAGCCAGATTCAATGTAGTGGGTCAGTTTGATGTCCGAAAAGCTTTAGCTTGTCGTAACGCCGCGACAAACTAGAGTTTATCGGACATATGCAACGAAACTGACCTACTACCAGATTATAAGCGCTCCCGTGAAAAGCGGGAAACTCGTTCGATCGGTGCGATGATCAGGCTCGATCAGTATTGCCATTAGACCGAAGGGGCGGTTTTATAGAGCCGCCACAAACGAGTGACCTTGAGACGATATTCGACGAGCTCGCGACTAACGCGGAAGTGCCTGGCGATCTGCGACGACTTTTGACCAGCGAGCATGAATCTTCGTAGCGCCGCAAAGGGGACCAGGGCAGCCGCGCCGGTCGCATAGGCCGCCTCTTCATCTACATGGCGGTAATCACGCGCAACTGTCCGGCCATTTTTGTTGCTGGCCAGCACCTTGAGCCGACTGGGTTGATGGCCCAGGAATACGTGCGAGATCTCCTCCATTAAGGTAGCGTTTGTCCGTGCTGGTCCATGATTTGGATTGAGTATCACTACCCGACGCCCGTCAGGTAGCGCGTGAGAACAAGCACCGCCGGACCATTCTTCAGAAGCTGATCCAAGCAAGCGTTCGCGCGTAGTCTCGCTCAGGTTTTTAATCTGATCAAAATCAACTACCAAGAGATTTGCGAACTTCGCGAGGCGAAATGGATCAAGCGCGGCATCAGGACGAACGCCGGCAAAATCTCGAAAGCCGCGGGCTTGAAGCTCGAATCGTCGCCACTTGTCCCCGGGCGGTAAGTCAAAGGTCGTCATATTCGAATTATAGCGGATGGAGGAACGCGGTTGCCGGTCAGCGACGTTTTCGCGCCGACTTTGGTTCCGTGCGGCTAAACTGAGAATAGGCAACGCGAAACAATTCGGATAGCGCGTCGGCTGTTTCCGCAGTCAGGTTGCGATCGGCGCGCAGGTGGGCCTCGACGATTTCGGGCGTTGACTCGTGTGGGTAGTAAACGATTGCCTTGGTTTCCTCGCGGCCTTCGCGCGTGCCTTTAAGAATTCTTTCAAGGGGCACGTCAAGCCAGGAGGTGAGGCGGGCGATGTTGTCGGCGTCAGGCTTTCCGGTACCGTTTTCAATGCGCGACAGAGTCGAAGCGGAAACATTCGTTTCATCCGCTACATCACGGAGACTTAATCCCAACTCTTTGCGCCGGCGACGAATCGCGCGCCCAAGTTCTGCCGTGTTGATGAGTGACTTTGTAGCTCTGGCCATCTTCTTTACCCGAATTCACTCTGGACCATATCACAATGCGGTTTTAGAGGCAAGACTTCGTTTTACGCGTGCAACAGAGCGTGGCATAGACGAAAGCTCTGATTAAGTGGAAGAGTCAACTCCTTGGAGTGCGCTGGCCTGGCAGCGCTTTGGTCCGACTGACCTATCTGGCCCACCTGATTGAATGCTTCGTCGGCTCGGGCTAAAGCGGCGCCGGGCCGCCGCACTCCCAAGGAGTTGACGCTTCCACTTGATGTGAAAAGGTGAATCTATCCAGAGAAAGCACAGACTGAAGTCTATGCCACTTAGGGTTGGGGATGATGCGCGGTCGTCATGGCCAGATCGCGTGCGCGCGGCAAAACATCGATGGCCCGGGCCAACTGCTTATCGTCGGTAGCCAGAAACACCCGCTCAGCCATCACGCGGCCATAGGCTGCCTGGACCAGATTGAATCTTAACTGTAGCTCGACGAAGGGCCGATTACGGTCCACCAAGGCCGCAAAACTTTGGAAAGACGGATTCCCTGAGACGAAATCTTTAAAAGCTCCGACAATTGCATCGCTAATCACAAAGTCGCCGGGTTTCAGTTCGTGCTCAAAGTTAATCGCGCCGCGTACCCGGTAGGTTACGGGAGCCGGGATGCGGCCATTCGCGAGCTCGCGCGCAAAGACAAAGATGGGGGCCATCAACCGGCGTTGCGCTAACGTAATTGTTCGCGGGCCGACAGCCTCATCGGGAGAAATGCCGCCGCCGCCATAAACCGGCCGGCCACTGTCTGTTTTCTTCTCGGCCCCCATAATTTTTGTGGTGGCAGTGCGTTTGGAGCCGCCATGTGTGTAATAGTCGTATAAACCGCCGTCCGCGTAGTCGCGCTGAATCAGACGACCGGAGGGCGTGTAATATTTGGCTGAAGTTAAAGTCAATCCGCCCTCCTCGAGCGGAATGATACTTTGCACCAGACCCTTGCCAAAACTGGTCTCACCGACAATCAAAGCTCGATCATGGTCCTGCATAGCGCCAGCCACAATCTCTGAGGCTGAGGCGGTATTCTCGTTAATTAGAATAACCAGCGGTACGGAATCCGGTGAGTTGTTAGCCGATTTGTAGGTATTGTCGCGCAGGCCGTTGCGCCCTTTCTGCGTCAGGATCAATTGACCGCTCGGGAGAAAAACTTCCGCAACGTGAATGGCTTGATCCAGAAAGCCGCCAGGATTGTTTCGCAAATCGAGGACCAGCGAGTTCATGCCGCGAGCGTGAAGCTGGTCCAAAGCATCCTGAAGCTCCTCGGTAGTTGAATAATTGAAGCCGCGCGTCATGTCTACATAGCCAACGCCGGGCTTAAGTATGTAAGCGTCCGGAATGGACGGCTGTGGCACCACGTCTCGCGTTATCTCGACAGTCTGCAAGCGCCTGTCGGCAGCGCGTTCGATAGTCACCTTCACAACTGAGCCGCGCGGACCGCGAATCTTGTCGCGTACTTCGAGCGAAGGTTTGCCAGTCATCTTTACACCGTCGACCGCAACGATCCGATCGCCAAAGCGAAGCCCGGCGCGCGCCGCCGGCGAGTTTTGAAACGTTGCCGTGACAAAAGTGTCGCCGTCATTGCCTAAAAGATAATTCTGGATCGAGGCGCCGATCCCGAAGTATTCGGAACGCTGATCGGTCTTCAGTTCTTCATACTCAGCCCGGTCGTAATAATTTGAATGCGGATCAAGCGAACGCAGCATGCCGAGTATCGACGACTTAAAAACAGAGTTGTAATCGAGCCTTGCGCCTTCGATGTACTGACGCTCAATCACTCGCAAAGCCTCCGCCAGATCCCTTTCAATCAAATCAGTGTCGCTCGCAGCGCGAGTATTGCGGCCCGCAGGAGTGGTGCTCGTCCTTCCGGCAGGACCGGTCGTCGATGAAGAGCGCGTTTTCTGCTGGGCAAAACTAGAGCTCGCAATGCTAAAAGCGACTGCGAGAGTGATCAGCCGGATTGAAAATTTCTTGTTCACTTGCGAGAAGCCTCGGGTTTCCTGGGAAAGGAGACGGTAATCAACGCGGGAAAGTCGAACCGCTTTGTCGGCTCGTATCGCGTCTGCGCGACAAATATTAGCGAATGGGAACCTGCCGGGCAAGCCTATCGCGTTCGACTGCTGTCTCGGCGCCGCTGTTCAGGTTACGGTTTTAAATCGCGTTTGCTCCATCACTTTTGAACTACTGCCGTTGCTCGTTGTTTGTTAGCTTGACGGCAATTTGAATGCATCCTTAGAATGAACTTCGCCAGGATTGAAATCGTACTATTAGCGAAGTTTGAATCGGTCGAAGGAGTTTTATAGCTCATGAGCAATCCTTATAAAAGCGCCCCTTATCAAAAAGAAGAGCAGAAGACCTCGGAAACGGTCGACGACTTAATGATTAGAGACGACGAAACGGAAGGCGATTCCGAAGATAGAACGCGTACCGTCTCTTCAGTTAGAGACATTGCCTCGCGGATCCCGGAATCATTGAGCGCCATCGGACGTGATATTAGCCGCACCATCGAACGCGCGATGTCGGCGAAGGATGACTACGTCGTGGCAATAAAAATTTCCCCCACCGCACAGGAACGAGTCGACCAACTGGTCCAGGCCGGAATCTTTCGCAACCGCGCCGAAGCAGCGGGCTTCCTGGTTGAAGAAGGAATCAAAACCCAGACAGCGCTATTTGAGCGAGTGCAACAAAAGCTTGCTGAAATTGAGCGCTTGCGGGCCGAGTTGCGAGGCATGGTTAATGAAAAACCAGGCTGAGCATTAGTCTCCCAATCACGCCCCACAGTACAATGACCGCTCCCCATCATTGGCGGAAGCGCGCGACGAAACCGGACGAAACGAGATCAAAGTGGCCGAAAGATTCGACCTTTCACCGACACCAATCAAACAATTCACCCTTCGGAACGGCTTGCGCGTAATTCTGTCTCCAGACACCGCGGTTCCTGTCGTCTCCATCGCCCTTTATTATGATGTTGGTTCGCGCAACGAGAAGACAGGGCGCACAGGCTTTGCTCATCTTTTCGAGCACATGATGTTTCAGGGCTCGGAAAATGTACCCAAGGCAGCGCACTTCCAGTACATCTTCAACGCCGGCGGGACGATGAACGGCACCACCTCGACCGAGCGCACAAACTACTTTGAAACCCTGCCTGCCAGTCACCTGCCGCTGGCGTTGTGGCTTGAAAGTGATCGCATGCGTTCGCTCAAGGTAACGCAGGAGAATTTGGACAACCAGCGCAATGCCGTGCAGGAAGAAAAGCGTTTGCGTTATGACAATCAACCTTATGTGAATGCTTTTCTGCGCATCAACGAATTGATTTTCAAAAACCCTGCCAATGCGCATTCAACCATCGGCTCGATGGAAGATCTGGACGCCGCCACGATCGAGGATGTGCAGGAGTTTTTCCGCATTTACTACGCCCCGAATAACGCGGTGCTGACGATCGTTGGAGATTTTGAAGAGCAAGAAGCGATTGCTCTGGTCAACAGGCATTTTGAAAGTATTCCCAGCCAGCCCGCGCCACCCCCCGTAGACATCAGCGAACCCGATGACGTCGCGCGCTCTCAGGAAGTGTTTTACGATCAGCTAGCTCCTGCGCCTGCATTTGTGCTCGGCTGGAAAATTCCGCCTCGCCGCACACCGGATTTCTACGCGCTGTCGCTCGCCGCGGACTTATTGTTCGAAGGCGATAGTTCGCGGCTTTACCAAAAGCTTGTGAAGGGCGATGAGTCAGTGGTCTCTATTCAGGGCGGCATCGACGAAAGGCGCGGCCCGTCAGCTCTATACATCTTTGCACTGCCGAAACCGGGTGAAGAAGTTGCCAAGATCCGCGATCAGATTTTCACCGAGATTCGAGACCTGAGAAAGTCTGGTCCATCGGCCGAGGAAATGGAGAAACTGCGCAACTCGCTTTGCAATGACGTGGTTCGCGGCCGGCAATCGACTATGTACCGCGCGCAAAGAATGGCTGAGTACGCACTTTACGATAACGACCCGACCTTGATGGATTCCGAACTGGACCATTACCTGTCCATCAGTCCAGAGCAGATCCGCAGCTCGGTCGAACGTTTTCTCGATATCGAAAACCGGGTCGTATTGGACATCGTACCGGCCGCTTTGAGCGAAGACGCTCAGGGCGAAACGGCGGCGTCTCCACAGCCGCCTGGCGAGCCGACGCAACCCGCGGCTCCAGCTCCACAAATTCCGGCACGACCGCCCTCACAGCCTGCGGCCAATGTAGGCAGCGTAATCGGCAGCGCAGAAAATAGCCCCGAACAAGACCAACAGCCAGCCGATCCGCAACAAACTGAACGCGGATCAGGTCCTTTGCATACTTAATGACGAACACACAACCGGAAGCTCTCAAACAACCGCCACCGCCGTTACCCCAGCGACCGTTAAAGCTACCCACCACTTCGGAAACGACGCTGTCGAATGGATTGCTGGTAGTGATCGTGGCAGATCAGCGTTTGCCGTTGGTCAGTTATCGCCTGATTTTTCGTAGCGGCGATGCGCACGATCCAGTAGAACTGCCGGGTCTCGCTGACATGCTTACCGGCTTGCTTACCGAAGGCACACCATCGCGCACTAGCCGGGAGATTGCGGACGAAGTTGCGCGTCTGGGAGCAACGCTGCAAGCAGGGGCCAGCTCCGACTACACAACAGTTGCCGCTTCGTCGCTCACAACTTTCAGCGACGAGATTTTGGAATTGATGGCAGACGTGGCGCTGCGGCCGATGTTTCCCGAGAATGAGGTCGAGCTCACCAGGCAAAATACCAAAGAGAGTTTGAAACAACAGCGCGCTCAGCCTTCGTTTCTGGCTTCTGAGATGGTGGCCCGGGTAATGTACGGCTTCCATCCTTATTCAGTGACGGCGCCTACTCCTAAAGCCATCGACGCAACCACGCGCGAAAAGTTAATTGAATTTCACCGAGCAAAGTTTGTTCCCAACAACGCTGTACTAGTGGTTGCCGGTGATGTCGAGCAAGATACGCTGTTGCAACGCATCGAGGAGCTCTTTGGCAACTGGCAACCGGGCGAAGTTGCGGCAAACGACTTCCCTGCACCGCCGGTTCGGACAGCTCGCGCAGCCTACCTCGTCGATCGTCCCGGCTCGGCACAAGCAAACATAGTGATCGCCAATTCGGGGATTACTCGCACCAGCCCCGACTATTTTCCCATGCTCGTAATGCACACGGTGCTGGGCGCAAATGCTTCGTCGCGTTTGTTCATGAATTTGCGCGAGGAGAAGGGATATACGTACGGAGCTTATTCAAGTCTGGACGCGCGCCGTACCGCTGGAACGTTTCGCGCCACGGCTGAAGTGAGGACTTCAGTGACCGGCGACTCTTTGAAGGAATTCTTTTACGAGCTCGACCGAATTCGCCGCGAACCTGTTTCGGAAAAGGAGCTCGCCGATGCTAAATCGTATCTCACCGGCGTGTTTCCCATTCGACTGGAAACTCAGGAAGGTCTGATAGATCAACTAGTGCAGATCAAAATGTTTGGTTTGCCGGACAATTATCTGGAGACCTACCGGAGCCAAATTCAGGCGGTCACCAGAGAAGAGATTCAGGCGGTCGCGCAAAAGTATGTAAAACCCGACGAGGCCGCCCTCGTTATCGTTGGCGACGGCAATCAGTTGCACGAGCAAATCAAGCCTTATACGCAGGACATTCAGTTCTATAACACGGCGGGAAAACCGAAGAAGAGAGGCGAGGCGTCGGCGACGAAATCCGCTGCCCTCTATGCCGGCCAGTGGTCTTTGGAGATAGACACGCCGCTGGGCCAAAGCATTCCCGCCACTTTGACTTTAGCGCAAAGCGGAGACGGGCTTTCGGGAAAAGTTGAATCGGAAATGGGCAGCGGCGAACTGCTATCGGCGACGATTGATGGGAACGTTTTGACCGCGATTGTGTCGCTTGATGTGTCTGGTCACGCGATCGAAGCAAACATCTCAGCTGAAATAGCAGATGATCAGCTTGAGGGCACTATCACCCTGCAAGACGCGCCGCCACTCACCTTCACCGGCACGCGAATAGAGTAAAGCAAACTGTTAGCTTGCGGTGGTGCAAGCCATTCAAGCGGTTTGCGGTGGTCCCAAGCCCATTCAAGCGTAGAGTGGCCACGAACGACCGCAAACTAACAGTCTTGCTTTTACTAGAACAAAAAAACGCCCGGCTTTCGCGCCGGGCGTAATTACAGGAGGAACCAAAGTTATGGTGACCATTATTGCTACGGCCATCCAAATAACTTCAACCTCTATGATGTTAATTCAATCGTCTCCGTTGCTTCGCAGTAGGACAGACATTCCTGTCTGTCCACTGCTGGAAAAAGATCTGGTGTGCCCCGCAGGCAAGAAGGGACAGACAGGAATGTCTATCCTACTGCTGATATCGTAACAACATGCCGTCGCCGCCCACTGCCCAGCCGGCTTTCTTTACAAAATATAGTCCATAGAGATTCTCTTTAGTGCCGGATTCCTGTTCTATCCAGGTCAAGCCGGCGTCATCGGTGCGCAGGATTGTGCCGCTGCGTCCAAGCGCCCAACCGCTGTCATCATCGACGAACTGAACACTCAAAAGCGTAGCCCGCGTCTTGATCGTCACGGCCGTCCAGTTTGTGCCCCCGTCGATCGTTCGCAGAATTGTGCCGCGCTCGCCGACCGCCAGCCCTCTTTTTTCTCCGCGAAAGTCCAGGTGATAAATCGTAGCCGCGGTTTTTCCCTCCTGCTTTGCCCAGCTTTGGCCGCCGTCAACCGTGTTAAGAATTGTGCCGCCGGTGCCGACAATCCAGCCCCGTTTATCATTTGCGAATTCAACGTGAATCAACTCCAGACGGCTCGGCGCGCGTTGCCGCCGCCAGGTCTCCCCGCCATCCTCGGTGTAAAGAAGAATGCTGTCGACAACTCGATCGGTTTTGCTTACTGAGCCAACCACCCAACCCTTCTTCTTGCTGGAGAAGCGAATGCTGTAAAGCTCAACGTCCGCGCCCTCAAATTCTCGCGGCAGAAAGCGGCGCACTTCGGTCCAGTGAGCGCCCTCGTCGCGGGTGGAAAAGATTGCGTTTCCGGCCAGCACGAAACCGATTTCTTTGTCGCGAAAATAAATATCATTGACTGCGTCGGGCGTATCCACCGTTTGCGACACCCAACTATTGCCGCCATCGTCGGTGCGCGTGAGAAAACCACCATCGCCGCCCACCCAGCCACGTTTGCTGTCAAGAAAGAAAACTGTGTTCAGGTCGCGCCCCGCTGGGCCGACGCGCGTTGCGATCCAGCCCTGTTGGGCCGGCGCCGGAAGCGCGAACACAATCAGAAACAGGATTACTGTAAACAATCGGGTTTGTGAATTTTGCACGAGTGTCTTCCTGGGTCGTAACTGTTATCAGTGCTCAGCGCGAAGAAGCAGCCCAAAAGCGATCCACTGCTTCGCAACCTAATTTTATGGGAGATGATTGTTTACAAGTTTTTACCTTAACTGCAAGGGTCAATACAAGCTGGCGAGTGTCTGGTTAGAATAATCTCCGTGCGTCCTTGCTGGGGTGTTAATGCTAGTTGCTGACTGAAGGGGCCATACAGGAGGATTAAGATCTTATTCCGAGTCGTTTATCCACGCTTGCACTCCGATGGCGTCAGGATAGTAATGTTGTGAGTGGTCCTCAGGAATATAACTCCAAAGAAGATCTGTGAGCTGAACCCACGGCCCCTTCTGCGGAATAACTTCGGTGGTCAGTAGGATCTCTTTGTCGCCATCAAGATAGAGGGTATAGGAAACACCACCATGGACATTAATCTCTTCACCTGGCATTTCAATGAAGCGGCTTTTATAGAGATAGTGTTCGCTGCTTAATTTTTTTCTTCAGTGAGTCGAGCGCCTGCGCATCGAGGTGGCTGACATAAAAACCCTTCTCCCACGATTCACCATTTACCATTCACTGCTTTTCTCGATTCACGATTCACGATTTACGATTGTAGGCCCAGCCCCGTAAGCATTGATTGAGATCGAGAAACTGTGCACGCGAAGTTTGGACTTACAGTTTCTTTCTGAAAGGATCGCGATACGCTGCTTTTACACCCCAGGCTTTATGCTGCCGGCCGCTCCGCGGGCTAAACCACCCGCTACCGCGAGGGGGTACTGACTTCAGCGCCCCGAGACTCGTAATAACTAATCTGAATCTGTTTAATCTGCGTAATCCGTGGATTGGGTTCAGTCCAGATACTTTTTCAACCACGCATGCAGCTCCTGGTACCAGTAGCGGCTGTTCTCGCCTTTCAGGATCCAGTGGTTCTCATCGGGCCAGACAATTAACTTGCTGGGAATCCGCAAACGCTGCAGCACGCTCCAGTTTTCCAGAGTTTGATTGAGCGGCACGCGGAAATCGTTCTCACCAACTGAAAGCAGAATCGGCGTCTTGAAATTAGCGGCAAACCTGATGGGATTTTGCTCGCGCCACGTCGCCGCTTGTTCCCAAACCGGCCCGCCGTTACTAACCTCGCGCGAATAGATCGTGTCGCTCGTTCCCCATTGCGATTCAAGATTGATCAGACCAGCGTGACTAACGAGCGCTTTGTAACGCGTGGTCGTCGCCTGCATCCAGTTGGCAAGGTGTCCGCCATAGCTGGCGCCGGCCGCAGCTTGGCGTGTTCCATCGACAAAGCCGTAGAGACGAATCGCTTCGTCTGCCGCTTCGTTGATTTCATTTCCGGGGCCTTTGAATGGGTCGCCCTGAATGCTCTGCGCAAACGCTTCACCAAATCCGGTCGAACCCGAATAGTTTGTGAGCAGCACCACATAACCCGGGCGCGACAGCATGAAATAATTCCAGCGCAGCCCCCAATTGTCGCGCCACATGCTGTGCGGTCCGCCGTGCATCACGACCAAGAGGGGATACTTCTTCTTCTCATCAAAATTTGGCGGCAACGCGATCATGTTGTGAATGCGCTTGCCGGCTTTGCTCGTAAACCAAAAGTGACGCGGCGGTTGCCAATCGATTTTGGCGACTTGCTCGGCATTCAATGAAGTGAGCGGGTGCTGCGTTTTGGATTTCAGATCCAGTCGGAAGACTTCAGGCGGATTGGTCGCGCTTTCCCAACTGGCAACCAGGATGGTTGAAGGCGCCTTCGCCGGAATCTTCAGGTTCGTGTAGACGCCACGAGTCATGTCCATGGCGAGCCGCA
>JBDUCC010000153.1:0-7611 GCA_040003675.1 bacterium
ACGCTGCCCTCTCAAGGCAGAGATCACGGGTTCGAGTCCCGTATGCGCTACCAAATAATGAAACGGCCACTGTCGTAATGATGATCTACAGCGGCCGTTTTCGCTTACTGCCTTCTGCCTACTGCCTTCTGCCTTTCTTAGAAGACCAGCCTCACCGCAAGTTGAATGTTGCGTGGTCCTCCGCCGCCGAGAAAGGGATTGCCGATGCCGACATCGGGTGTGACAGTGATAGGCAAAAAGCCGGTGCCCCGTCCCGTCACGGGATCGATACTCGACGTGAAGTCCGCGGCGAAACTCGGCAACAGCGGGTTTGAAAAGTTTGGATGGTTGAAGATGTTGAAGATCTCGGCGCGCAGTTGGATCTTCACGCCTTCGGTAATCGGAGTGTCCTTGAAAATTGAGAAATCGATATTACGGTAGCCTGGGCCACGCAGGGCGTTCCGACCCAGCGAGCCAAAATGCCAGGTTCCGGGAAGACAGGAAGCCGCGCTGCCATCACCAGTTGGATCCAAGGTGCAGGGAACTGCAAAAGCGGAAAGGTTAATGAACCGATCCGGCGCGTGCGTGCCGGCGTACGGGTTGCCGACGATGTCTGGCCGCGGGAAAAACTCGCCAGTGTTGTTGTAGTCATCAAACAACGTCAGATGAAACGGATTGCCACTGCGCAGTGTGACAACCGTGTTCAGTTGCCAGCCCTGGCCCAGGCGCGGATGCGCGGGCGCAAAGTTTGGAATGTTGTAGCTGGCGGTAGCAACGAAGCGGTGCCGGCTATCAAAATTCGAGTTGCCACGTTCGAGATCGGCGCGGTAACTGTTGTCGGGCTGCGTTGCGTTCGCAACGTAATCCTGACCATCCGATGCATTGTCAATTGAGTGCGACCAGGTGTAGTTGATCCCCGCGGACCAACCGCGCCGGTTGCGCAAGGTAAAGCTGGTTTGCAGCGAATTGTAGTTCGAGTTAGCCGTCGTCTCGAGATGATTGACATAAAAGAAGGTGCCGCCGGATGGCGCGAATGGTCCATTATCAAATGGCCGTGCCGACGACACGCTTGGATTCACTGGCTGATTGATGTCGCGATAGCGAAATAGCTTGGTGCCGTGGGAGCCGACGTAGCCCACTTCCAACACACCGTTTTTGAAAAGTTCGTGCTGCAAATTCAGATTGAAGTTTTGCACGTAAGGCGTGGCAAGGTTTCGATCGACTGCAAAAACATCCGAGTCGCCGAAGCCGCTGAATATCGCCACGCCGTTCTGAATTGTGCCCACTGTGGAAAACGAGAATAATACCGGCGCGGAACCGACCGGGTTAAAGGCCGGACCGGGATTGAAAGTATTGAACGGTAATTGGCCCGCAAAGAAGTCTTGCGAGAACGCATCATAAAACAGGCCCCAACCGGCGCGCACTACGGTCTTGCCTTTACCGCCCAGGTCCCAGGCCAAGCCGAGACGTGGCGAAAAGTTATTAAAGTCGCGCTTGTACAAACGTGGCAGACCGGGCGAGCCAACCAGTACCAAACCATTCGTGCGATCGAAGTTGCTCAGCAGATTATTCTTTTCACCGATAACGCCGAAGTAATCCCAACGTAAACCAAGGTTCAAAGTCAGTCGCGCATTCCGGCGAAACGTGTCCTGCAAATAGCCGGCATGGGAGTTTTGAAACGTGTTGCGATTGGAATTGCCGCGCGCCGAGCGACCACCACCGAGATTGCCCGCAAGAAAATCTCCCAGCGAATCGAAATCCAAACGGCCGCGGTAGCCGGCGTCAAAGAACTGGCTAACCGTCGTCCGCCGAAACTCATAACCAATCTTCAGATCGTGACGCGCGCGCTTCAACGAGAGGTTGTCGATCAATTGATAGTTAATGTCGGTGCGCGCACGCGGCACCGAGAGGGTGGCCCCGATATTCGCGATGCCCAGGTCGTCATGGATGCGAATCAGCGGCAGTCCAAAATCCTGCGAGTTGGTTATGCCGGTGTTCAATCCAATCGAGCTGGGATCAAAAGCCTGGTCTTCAGGGAAAAACCCTTCCTTGAAACGGTTGTACCCAAAGCGCACTTCGTTCACTGCAGTGGGCGATATGATTTTCAAATAAGAAAGCGAAAGGAGATGGACTTTGGTTGGCGTAACCGTGTTGAACCCCGGCAAGACGTTGCCGGCCAGGATCGCCAGCGGGAACGATTGATTGCTGGTGCCATAAAAATACCGGCCGGTGAGCTGGTTGTTTTTATTAAAGGAGTGATCGATCTTGCCGATAAAACTGTCGATGTCATTCAACGCCCGCGTGGTCACAAAGACATTTGGCGCACCGGTATTATCAAAAAGCGGCAGCGGACGATTCGGTGCCGGCCAGGGATTGCGCGCCAGCAACCGGGCAATGACCGGGTTTGTTGCCCCTCCCAGAGCGGCGATCTCGCGGGGATCGGGAACACGTGCGGTCGAATTCAGGCCGACGCGCTCGCGTTGACCTTCATAAGCAGCGTAGAAAAAGGTGCGGTTGCGCACGATTGGACCACCCAACGCGCCGCCAAACTGATTATTGCGAAGGGCAGTTTGCGGGTCGGGCTTGGGATTGAAAAAGTTTCGCGCGTCGAGCGCGTTGTTGCGAAAGAATTCAAACAGCGCGCCGTGAAAGTCGTTAGTGCCGGACTTGGTCACGATGTTCACGATAGCGCCGGAGTTGCGACCGTATTCGGCTTCGAAGTTTGAAAGAACTGCGACTTCGGCGACCGCTTCAATCGGCAGGATGGTCGCCGGTGTGCCAAACACGCCAGCCTCGTTGATTGCCGGCAAATTGCGATAGCCATCGTTCATGTCTGTGCCATCGAGCAGGAAATTGTTTGCCCGGCCGCGGTTACCGTTCGAGCTGAATAAACCAAATGAGCCCGGAGAATCTGTCGCGCCTGAAGGATCTCCGGTTGCGCCGGGAACCATGACCAGAAATTTTGTGAAATCACGGCCGTTAACCGGGAGGTCAGCCACCTCTTTCGTGCTGATGGTTCCACCAAGTGTGTTGTTAGTGGTTTCCACCTGTGTGCTGGCGGCGACGATCACAACCGTGTCCGCTCCCGCGACTGCGAGCCGCACGTCCACTCGCCGCTCAGCCGATACTTCCACCAATACGTTCGTAACGGTCGAACTTTGAAAACCCGATTTTTCAACTTTCACTTCGTATGTACCAGTCTGCAACTCCGCAAGTGAGTAGTTCCCATCTTCATCGCTGATAGTTGTTCGTTCGATAGCTGTGCCAATGTTCTTTGCGGTAACCGTTGCGGCAGGCACAACTGCGCCGTTGGGGTCGGTCACAGTGCCGAGGATCGTCCCGCGAAAAGTCTGCGCGGTCGCGGCGGCGGCCAATGTCAGCAGCAGAGTGAATGCGAAAGCGAAGCTGAACGCCTTTCTGTATGGAAAAAGATGAGTTGTTGAAATGCTTGTGGTTTGGGAGTTGTTCGGTCTGTTTACCATAGGACTCGTTACCTCCTCGGCTTTTTAGAAACGATTGCAGAAATCAAATAGCAACGCGTGAAGATGCGCGGTGGTCCACCCCGGGGTATGCGGCGATTATAGTCTTCCGGCAAATTCAGTCAATGATCATTTGTCGCGGTGCAAGGACCTGCTGCTCTCTTGTGACTTTATACGTGCCTGTAATAAAGTCGCTGTCATACTTTCCAAATAGGTTTTGAAGGGGATTGATGAAAACGTCTCTATCTGACAGTTCTCTGCGCGATTTAACCGCGCGACTTGGTGAGGCCAACGACGCCTTCGCTGCGAACTATCCCGGTGAGACGGGTAAACGCCAGCCGGTGCACACCGTCTATGGCGGCGCGCATCTTTTCAAATCCGATTCTGCGGGACGGCTGGGCGCGCTTGCGCGACGCTCGCTTGATCAATTTGCTCCGGACTTTATCGCTTTCGCGAAAGCCATCGGGTTGCCCGGGGCTGAGCAGCTACCTGAAGAGACAGAAGAGGGCGACGGCCTACGGGCGGATCTGGCTAACAATTCTGAGGTTGTGCGGCAAAAAAACAAAACTGCCTGGCTGGCCCACACGATTTATAACCGCGTTAACGAAAAACTGCGACGCGAACCGGTCGAAGACTTCCGCATCGACTTTGAAGACGGCTACGGTAATCGTCCCGACGCAGAAGAAGATGGTCACGCCGCCGCTGCGGCCGCGGAAGTAGCCGAGGGAATGCTCAACAACACACTGCCGCCCTTCATTGGCATCCGCATCAAGCCATTCAACGAAGAGTTGCGCGCCCGCAGCATGCGAACCCTCGATATTTTCGTTTCCACTTTAGTAGAAAAATCGGGCGGCAAACTCCCGGACAACTTCGTTGTGACCTTGCCGAAAATTACGATTCCAGAGCAAGTCAGCGCGCTCGCCGGGTTGTTTGAGTCACTGGAGCAATCGACTGGTCTTGCTTCCGGCTCACTCAAACTCGAAATGATGATCGAAACCACTCAATCAATCATTAACAATCGAGGCGAAATCAATTTGCCCTTGCTACTGGCTGCCGCACGCGGTCGTTGTGTGGCAGCGCACTTCGGCACCTACGATTACACTGCGAGTTGCAGCATCACCGCGGCGCACCAGCACATGATGCATCCCGCCTGCGACTTTGCTAAAAACATGATGCAGGTTTCGTTTGCCGGCTCAGGCATCTGGCTTTCCGACGGGGCGACGAACATCATGCCGGTCGCGCCGCATCGTTTCAGCGAAGGTGGCACCCCATTGACCGCGGAACAGATCGGCGAAAACCGCGAAGTGGTTCACCGCGCCTGGAAGCTTCACTATGCTCACGTCCAGCATTCGCTCGAGACTGCTTTTTATCAGGGCTGGGATCTGCATCCGGCGCAATTGCCAACACGCTATGCTGCGGTCTATGCATTTTTCCTGGAGAGTCTCGACGCTGCTTCAGAGCGTTTGAAGAACTTTGTCGAGAAGGCGGCGAAAGCCACTTTGGTGGGTGACGTTTTCGACGATGCCGCCACCGGCCAGGGGTTGTTGAATTACTTTTTGCGCGCAATTAACAGCGGCGCGTTAACCGAAGAAGAGGCCGTTGAACTTTCCGGATTGACCGTCGCCGAATTGCGTTCCGGCTCTTTTGTAAAAATATTGAACAACCGGCAGAGTTTGTAGTGAAGACTCTAGCAGTTCAGAGTACAAGCTTTAGCTTGAGTTGTTACGTGTCAGCAACCTGAAGGTTGTACTCTGAACTGCTTGAGTTTCACCAGATGGGCCACCTGAAGTTGTACTCTGAACTGCTTGAACTAGCGCGGGAGGATGGAATGAAAATCGTTGTTAGTTTGCTGCTTTTATCGACACTTTTGATAAGTATTTCAGGAATGCAGAAGCGTGAGGGTAAAAAATCAGTTGGCGATCCTGAGCTGGCGAAGAAGATCTCGCGGTTTGCGCCCACGACATTAACTGCCGATCTATCCAAACTGTCGGCGCGAGATCGCCAGGCGCTGAACAAAATCATCGCGGCTGCAAAACTTCTGGATCCATTGTTTCTACGACAGGTATGGAGCGGCAACGACGCTTTGCAAGCAAAGCTTGAGGCTGACAACACTGCGCTTGGCCGCCAACGTCTTAATTATTTTCTGATCAATGATGGGCCATGGTCGCGGCTGGACAGCAACGAGCCTTTCATCGAAGGCGTGCCGCATGAAAAACCGCCGCACGCAAACTTCTACCCTGATGACATCACCAAAGACGAATTCAACTCCTGGCTTGCGGGCCTGCCTGGTTCAGAAAAAGAAAAAGCCACTGGTTATTTTTACACTATCCGCCGGGAGGCGAATGGCAAGTTGATGACTGTGTCTTACAGCCAGGAGTACCGCGAGTTTCTCGAGCCCGCCGCCAAACTGCTGCGCGAAGCTGCGGCGTTAACGACTAACCGGACGCTAAAAGATTTTCTGGCGAAACGCGCGGATGCTTTTTCTTCGAACGACTACTACGCCAGCGATGTCGCCTGGATGGATCTCGACGCGCCTATAGATGTGACCATTGGTCCTTACGAAACTTACGAAGATGAGCTGTTCGGCTACAAGGCAGCGTTCGAGGCTTACGTCACGCTGACCGATTCGATCGAATCGGCGAAGTTGAAAAAGTTCAGCCAGCATCTCCAGGAGCTGGAAAACAATCTGCCGCTCGCCGCGCAGTATCGCAATCCGAAGCTCGGCGCCTCGTCGCCGATGCGCGTGGTGAATGAAGTCTTCGCTTCTGGTGAGGGAAACAATGGCGTGCAGACCGCGGCCTTCAATCTTCCCAACGACGAACGCGTCGTGAAGGAAAAAGGGTCGGCGCGGATCATGTTGAAAAATGTTCAGGACGCGAAGTTCAACAAGGTCCTGATTCCTATTTCGCGCGAGGTGTTGACCGTCGTCCAGCAGCGCAATATTGCTTTCGATTCGTTCTTCACGCACATACTGATGCACGAGCTGATGCACGGCCTTGGTCCACACAATATTACCGTCAATGGTCAGGCAACCACGGTGCGCTTGCAGCTTAAGGATAAGTATTCGGCGATTGAAGAAGCGAAGGCTGACGTCACCGGCCTGTGGGCGCTTCAGTATTTGATCGACAAAGGCGTCATCGACAAACAAATGCAGCGCACGCTGTACACCACATATTTGGCGAGCATGTTTCGTTCGGTGCGTTTTGGCTTGACTGAGTCGCACGCGCGCGGGGTAGCGATGCAGTTCAACTACTTCACTGACGAAGGCGCAATCAAGTTTGACGAACGCACCAACAAGTTCAGCGTCGACAATGCAAAGATAAAAGATGCGGTACGCAAACTGACGCAGGAGCTGCTGACGATTGAAGCGGAAGGTTCTTATGACAAGGCGAAAGCGATACTCGATAAGTATTCGTCGATTCGCTCGCAGATGCAGGGCGCGCTGGATAGGTTGATCAATGTGCCGGTGGACATCGAGCCGATCTTCCCAGTGGCGAAATAGCTGTCTCTTGAGATGAAAACCATTAAAGTCACTCTAGAAGAAGCTCAAGCCAGCTTTGATGAGCTCTGGCATCGGGCGGTCGCTAAGCAAGAAGTAATAATAATTTCGCGGCCTGCCTGCGAGGATGTTGCGCTAATTGCTGCAAGAGAATTCTCTTCCTTGAATGAAACGCAATATCTCTTGTCGTCGCAAAAAAACGCGAAGCGTCTTCTTGCGGCGCCGCAACGGGCCCGGCAGGGAAATCGCGACCGAGCGCCAAAGGCGCGAAATGGGATAGCCCAGGCCAACGAAACTACGCTCGCCTAATAAATTTCGCGGCGATCCAACCGACCACAACAAGTATTGCAAGGATGACCCAGTTGTACTGATCTCCATAAGTCACACCGGGAAAGTGGTTACTGATCATCAGGAAAACCAGCGGCACGGCCATGAAAGTGTTTTGCTTGGAACGCAGTTTTGCCTGAGCGCTCAACGCATCATCAGGTTTTTGCCCGGCATTGATTGCCGCAATCATCTTCTTCTGCGCCGGCAGAATTCGCATCCAGACATTTGCGGCCATGATAGTTCCCATCATCGCGCCCACATGAATATAAGCAGCGCGCGCGCTGAGGTAACGAGTCAATCCATAGCTAACACCCACCAGCAAAATGT
>JBDUCC010000154.1:0-7572 GCA_040003675.1 bacterium
ATCCACTGCGCCGAAAGCGAACCTCGACGTCGCCAAATCCCACCACGTCGCCGTCCACAATCTGCCGCGCTTCGCCGTACGATATGCGACGGCCATTTATAAAAGTTCCATTTGTCGATCCCGTGTCGGCGACCAGTAAAGTTCCTTGCTGATTCATCAACAGTGTTGCATGAATTTTGGAAACACTTCCATCGTGCAACGCAAGTTCATTGTCGGTTGCGCGGCCCACATTTAGACGACGGCCGCCGGGTTTGAACACAAGCGGGACTTCGCGCGTGCCGTTGCTCATGGTGACTCGCGCCATCACGTCTACGTCAGGAATTGACGGCACTCCTTTTGGCGGCGCCGGTAAATGCTGCGCACGCTTTTCCTCATCCTCGCGCCGCAGTTGTTCTTCAAACTCGCCGAAGGTAGGGTCGACTGTTATGCCGCTGGTGAAGATGTCAACTTCTGTTTCGATTTTTACCGGCGCCAGCGTCCGGTAGCGATGATCGTTGATGTGGTCGATGGCAGCAGCCAGGACTTCAGTCTCAAGATCTTTAATTATTTCGGTTGGCGCTTCCGAGTGTGTTCCCCATTCGACTTTCAGTTTCAAGTGGTGAGGAGCGATGCGGCCGTTGCGCCCTTCGTCGCGCACGCGATCATCGATAAGCTTCTTCATGCGCTCGATGAGCTGCGAAGTTGTAAGGCCACCTTTCGGCGCGATGGTGCGCCCGAATTTCCGGTCTACGACTTCGCCCATGCTTTCCAGCACGCGCCGCATCAGGCGTTCGGGCAGCGCTTCTTCGCGCTTCTTTTTCTTAGGTTGGTTTGCTTCTTCTGCCATCGGTGCAAAAAACGCAGCTCCTAACGCTGCGCAAAACAAAGCTAAAATGCTCGGGAACGAGGCTATTCTACTTTAAACTCAGGCTTCGACAATAGGGTTCTGGAAGTGCTGAAACAAATATGGCCGCCGGGAGTGGTTTTGCAGAAATAGATTTCGGCCGCGCAAGAGCGGGGGCAAGCCCGCCTTCCCAACCTTGAGCTGATCAGAGTTGATGCCAATCGTCGCCGGAAAGGCTTTCAACGTGAAAGCAATGGCCCAAGTCTAAGAGTCTCGAGGTCGGGAAGGCGGGCTTGCCCCCGCACTTCAGTGGCTAGCATCCAGGCCCTGGCTTACCAGACCGTTAGCTATCTACATTTTCATTTGGTGGCAAGATGATCTCTTTGCCGGGCCGCCTCGTAAAGTAGTACGCCTGCCGCCACCGACACGTTCAAACTCTCTACCGGCGGTCGCATCGGAATTCTTATGGCGTCTCCTGCCATTTCGATCTCCGCGCGCGTCAAGCCACTTGTTTCCGGACCAAGAATTAATGCGCGTGGTTCAGTCCAATCCATGTCGGTGTACAACTTTGCTGCCTCGAGGTCAGCACACACTGTCTTGACCCGATGCTGCGAACACCAGGCGATCACCTCTTCGTAGCTGGGCCGAAACCAGATTGGCAAGCGAAAGGCTGCGCCCATTGCTCCGCGTAATGCTTTAGGTGAAAAAGGATCGGTAGCATTTTCAGTGGCAATGGCGCCGGTCACCCCAGTCGCTTCAGCGGTGCGCAGTATCGCGCCCACGTTTACCGGGTTCGTGATCCGATGCATCACCACCAGCAACGGCGTCTCGCTTTGCCGGCGCGTGAGAGTTTCTTCCGTCATCTCTGGCCTCGCGGCAAGCATGACAATGCCCTGCGGCGTTTTGCTAAAAGAGATTGAGGCCAGCAACTTTTCGCTAACGGACGCCACGCGCTCGCTGGCCAATGCAAACCTTTCAATCAGTTCGGCGGGCTTGGGTTTCTTCGCAAGTTCTTCGGAGAAAATCAGCGCGTGGATAGGTAAGCGAGAGTTCACCGCTTCCTCGCAGAGCCGCAGGCCCTCGACAAATATCATTTCCTCTATCTTGCCGTCGCGAACCGCACGAGCATCGCGCAGTAGGGAATTTTCTTTACTTGTGATTTTGTCGATCATTTTCCAAAGAGTAAGTCAATACAGCAATTCAAGACTTGGAAAGACACTGAAGCAGTTTGAGCTCACGCTTATCCAGAGCTTGTTGAATGTCTCTCATTGCAGTGGCATGAGGTCAGTACCACCTCGCGGTAGCGGGTGGGCTCCGCTGAATCCTATCTCCCTACTACCCAATCTAAGACCCACCCGCTACCGCGAGGTGGTACTGACCTCAGGCCACTAAGGATTATCTTTACATCGCTCCGCGTCTCATTCATCTGGCAGACACCTCCGCCCAGATGGGCCAGTGGTCAGAGACATTAAATGGCCGAGCAACTCCCCAATTCGTAATCTTCACGTCGCGATAAAATATCCAATCAGCGTGCAGGCGAATTCCCGCGCCTCGCCATGTGGGTGTGCCGGTTGGAATAGGGGTCTGAAAACCCCGGCTTTCCATGAAAGCTTTTGTTTCCGAACATTTTTGTCGCGACAAAGTATTGAAATCCCCAACGACCAGAGTTGGACCCGAATGTTTGTCCGCTTCTTCAGTTAACACTTCGAGCTGTTCCAGTTGCCCCCCGACCGCTGCATGTGGATCGACATGCGCGTTAACGATTCGCAATTTCTGGTCGCCCAGGGAAACGGTAGCAGCAATCGCAAGCCGCGGTCGCCAGGGACATTCATGCCAGGGCAAATCGATCCGCGTCAGTTCTGCGAGCGGCCAGCGACTAAGCAAGGCGACGCCGGTATCGCCCGAGTCGTTTAATTCAATTTGCTCTTCAAAGTCGAGCCACCATTGCCGCGCGACCGGCGGTCGTCCGCGCGGAATTCCGGCAGGCGCGTGTACCCAGGACATCTGCAGTGCTTCCGCCAATTCCCGCGCGACGTGATGGCCGCCGGCGCGCCCGGTTCGTTTATCCGCTTCCTGCAAAGCCAGCACGTCCGGGACGGGCATTAGTTTCGCGGCAGTGAAAACTTCAGCGGCATAGCGAATATTTTCACCAATTTGATGCGCGCGGTTCGCCTTTCTGATTATGCCGACCTTGCGCAGCAGTCCGCTGGATATCAAAAAGCGGCCAACCGCGTAGCGAATGTTGTATGATGCGAGAACGAGTTTCGACTCGTTGCGTTCGCTCATTTCCCGCGGTTTGAGATCGCTAAACTCAAGTTGTTCAGAATCTTTCAGCGGGGGAATCGCAGTGACCATAGCCGCTTATCTTTACGCGAAATGGTTCCGAACGCCAAATTGAGATCCTATCGCCGTTAACAAGAAGTCCGACAACGGGCGCAAATAAATCGGAGAGCAGAGAAAAGCACCATCGCGCTCACTTCCTGACACAAATATGATTCGAACTGTAATCGCTGTAATTGATGACATGTTTTTGGCCTCGAAGGTTAGGGCCACGGCTAAAGCGCTGGGAATGCTAGCGGTGTTTCCGCGCGGACTCGAAGCTCTACGTCACACGATTGAAGACAGCGTCCCCAACATCATCGTCGTGGATCTACAACACGCCAAGCTTGACCCGATTGCGCTCGGTAGTGAGTTAAAAAGCAAAGAAGGACTGGCTGATATTCCGGTGGTAGGTTTCTTTTCTCACGTTGAAGCCGAACTACAGAGGAAAGCTGTTAAGGCGGGATATGACCACGTGCTGCCGCGCTCCGTGTTCTTTGGAGAGCTGGCAACAATTCTATCCGGCGAGACAAAGCAAGCGTAAGTTTCGAGGGTAGTGGACTGATTTACTAAAGCAAACTTAGTTTGCGTGGGTTGTGTGGCATTCAACCGCCGCAAACTAACAGTTTGCTTTACAAAACCAATCAGGGCATCAGTTTCAACCCACCGGCGCCGGCGCGATGACTTCGTGGATGGCGCGCACTTCACTAACAAGCCGCTCGTATTGACCAAGGGTAAGCGTCTGCGCGCCATCGGAAAGCGCATTGTCTGGTGAATTGTGCACCTCGACAATCAGACCATCGGCGCCAACCGCAACACCCGCGCGGGCCAGCGGCGTTACCATATAGTTCTTGCCCGTGCCGTGAGAGGGATCCACAATCACCGGCAGATGTGAAACGCGTCTGATAGCCGGTATCGCCGCGAGATCCAGCGTATTTCTGGTGTGCTGTGAAAACGTGCGAATGCCGCGCTCGCAAAGAACAACTTGATAGTTGCCCTCCGCCATTATGTATTCCGCCGCCAGCAGCCATTCGTCCAACGTTGCCGACAAACCCCGTTTTAGCAACACCGGCAAACTTGATTTTCCCACTCGTCGCAGCAGCGTAAAGTTCTGCATGCTGCGTGCGCCGATCTGAATCACGTCTGCGTAGCGCTCAACCAGATCAACACCCGGTTCATCTAACGCTTCAGTGACAATCTTCAAGCCGTACGTGTCGCGAACTTCTGCAAGAATCCTTAGACCTTCTTCACCCAAACCCTGAAACGCGTACGGCGAGGTGCGGGGCTTGAATGCTCCACCGCGGAAGAACCGCGCGCCGCTACGCCGCACGACCTCCGCGACCGCGAGAGCTTGCTCGTGACTCTCAACTGCGCATGGTCCGGCAATGATGGTCAACTCGTCGCCGCCAATCGAAGCATCTCCAACGCGGACGACAGTCTTTTCCCTGTGCATGTCGAGTGTGACGAGTTTGTAAGGCTTGCTTACGCGAACGGCTTCCGCGACACCGGCGAGATTTTCGAAACGCGCCGGATCAATCGCGCCGGGATTTCCAGTGACGCCAATGGCGGTCCTTGAAACGCCAGCCATCGGATGCGCTTTGTATCCCAGTTCTTCAATAACCCGCACAACCGCCTCGACTTGGCCGTCCGTGGCGTCAGCTTTCATTACGATCAGCATAGTTAGTTAGTAAGCGAGAGAGTGATGTTCAAAGTCTTATAACTTGCGATAAACCTCTCGTCGATGGCGCACATAATACAAGCACTTGCTTAGCCCGTTGGTTGACTCCATACACCACACGATAGTCTCCAACTCTTACACGGTAAACTGCTCTCCGCCTTCCAACTTCAGCGCCTGTCTCGGAAAAGGATGTTCGCCAGCAAATCCAGGCTGTTTATGACGCGGGTGATGGCGGATTTCGGCCACGAACGCAAATCCTTTTCAAACGAAGGCTTGAGGATAACTTTATATGAGGCCATCCTTTTTAAGACGCCGCTTCAATTCTTCTAAAGCTATTGGCTTTTCAGCTTTGCGCTCAGCAACGACTACGAGGTCATGGAGGTCTTCCAATGGTTTTTCGTATTCTTTGAGAGACAGCAGGACCCCGGTCTTTTTGCCCGTTTCATCGATTACATACTGTGCTTGCGACATGACGCTACTTTAACTGAAAGCCGCCTTTCCTAAAAGTGTGAGTAACTACATCCGCTCCGGCACCTTTATTCCCAAGGTCGCCAACGCCGCGGTCAACTGTCGTCGCGTAATATCGGCGACGGCGATCAATACGGCCTTCTTGGTTTCATCTTCCTCGGCGATTATGCGGTGGCGGTGATAGAACAGGTTGAAACTGCGCGCTAGTGTAAACGCATACTTCGCCAGGTTTGCCGGTTCGGCCGACGCCGCGCATTGTTCGATCGCCTCTTCCAAACGTTCGGCCAGCATCAGCAGCGACCACACTTCGGTGCCCGCGTCTCCAGATAGAACTTCGGAAACTCGCGCAGCAGTTTTCTCATCGCTCGTTGCGTGGTGGACTAACTTGGCTGCAGCTGCGCTCGCTGCCGCTTCAAGTTTCCGGAAGATCGAATTGGCCCGCACTGCTGCATACTGGCAATAAGGTCCAGTCTCCCCTTCGAAAGAGAGCGCCTCGTTAAAATCAAAAGCAATGACGGAATTGCGGGTGAACTTTAAGAGAAAATAGCGCAACGCTCCGACCGCTATTTCATGCGCAGTGACTTGTCGTTCCTCTGCGGACAACTCGGGATGGCGGGTCTCGACTTCTTTCAGCGCATCCTTTTCCAAACGATCGATCAGATCGTCTGCTTTCACCCCAAGACCCTTGCGTCCACTCATTTCGATGTAGGGTCGCGCGCGATCCTCATCGCTCAGCTCAATACCCAGTTCTTCGCAGGCGGCGGGCGACAACGCCACCATCTCATAGCCAAAGTGCACGCTCGCATCAGCCCCGATTTCGGGAACCAGGGCGACCACGCCGCGTGCGACAATCTCCTGCGGGTAAGCCTGGCGTGAATCGATAACGTTGTAGACCTTCACACCGCCGCCAAAATTTGGGCGCGGCAGTTCCGGAAGGATTTCAGCATTTGGTTCGGTGGTTGTAACCCAGGTGACATGTCCATTCGGATAGGAGCGAAAAGGCTTGTAGTTAAAGTCCAAACCGAGCCGGCCCAGCTTCCACAATTGATAGGCGATGTCCTTGCCCGTGTAGGTTACGGTGCCATTTGAGCGCACTATGATTTTGTCGGATTCATGCTCATCAGTGCCGGTGTGCGATTCAAACGGCATGACCCAACAGCCCGCGTGCTTGCCGTGCGACTCAAATCTGATCACGCCCGCGCTTTTCATCAGCTCAAAAGCGCGATCCCAAAAATGTAGCTGGAGAAT
The DNA here is from genome assembly GCA_040003675.1 of bacterium. GTDB lineage: Bacteria > Acidobacteriota > Blastocatellia > Pyrinomonadales > Pyrinomonadaceae > PSRF01. The sequence goes on from JBDUCC010000154.1 coordinate 6,537, forward strand.
GTCTGACTCGCGCGCCAGCAAATCGTAACGAATGTCGAGCCGCTCCATCGTGTCCAGAATGCGTTCGACATTTCGCGTGGCCACGTAGTCCGCCAGCTCAGCCGTTGGGTTATTTCCTTCTTCAATCGCATGCAGCACGTTGCTGCGCAACTTCAACCTCTCCGCGTTAGTCTCGGTATCGGCGCTCTCGCGATAAAACACTCCCACGCGCGTGTAGAGGTCCCAGCAGTAGTAATCGAATGGGACATCGGCCGGCAGGGAACTGTCGAGTGCCTTGATTTGGTCGAGCGTCGTCTTCTCGAGCTCAGTAAAGCCGACAACCACGTCAGCTACCTGCACGCCGGTGTTGTCGATGTAGTTTTGCACCTCAACCCGTTCACCTGCTGCTTTCAACACTCTTACAAACGTGTCGCCGAGAACGGCGTTACGAACGTGGCCAATGTGCGCCGCCTTGTTTGGATTGATGCTGGTGTGCTCAACCATCTTCTTAGGACGATCAAGGGGCGCCGCTGAAGTTTCATGAATAGTGGAGACCTGTTTTCCGGCTAACAGCGAAAGTAGTTTGGCGCGATCGAAAAAAACATTTACGTAACCGGCGCCGGCAACCTCCACCCGAGCAACCGCCGCGGATGCTTCCAATTTCCCCTTCAGCTGTTCAGCGATTGTGCGAGGCGGAACCTTCGCGCCGGTGCCTTTTTTGATGAGCTTCGCAAGTTCGAATGAGACCGGGAAAGCAAGGTCACCAAGTTCCGCGCGCGGCGGCGTCTCAGCGCCGACTTGTTCGAGCTCGATTCCGAACAGCTCCAGAGCCGCGCTGCGAACGAGTTCTTTTAATTGATTCTGAAGCTGAAGCAGGGTCACTGGGTTCCTAAGCTGATAATTTGCTAATCCGGAAAAGCGCTGAGTATAGCTTAGCGGGTTTCCAATCGGCTATGCCATTGCCAATCGGCAATCACAGAACCCACCCGCAACCGCGTGGTGGTACTGACCTCACATTAACCAAGCTCACGGTGAACCGGCAAACTTTGTTTCGGAC
>JBDUCC010000155.1:0-7536 GCA_040003675.1 bacterium
GCTTGCTCGCAGGTTTGATGCAGCGTTCGAAAGAGAATGACGTGACCATGGCGGGTACGCCAAACAACATCCATGTGGTCGATTACGCTGCCATTCCCAAAGAACCCGTTGGTCCGCGGCGCATTCAGGCTGTGATTCTGGCGATGGTGTTGGCAATAGCGTTCGGAATTGCGCTGGCATTGTTCCTTGAATACTTGGACGACACTGTGAAGGATTCGAGCGACGTGGAAACCGGTTTGCGGCTGCCCTCCCTGGCCATCATTCCCATCGCCGGCAAAGCAAAGCAGCGGTTCCTTCCCATTTCCCGGGCGCTGCAACGCACCAATGGCAATGGCGCCAGTCCTGAGTTGTTGATCAATAACACCGGTTCCACAGTCCAGGCAGAAGCCTACAAACACTTGCGCACTTCGATTCTTTTATCGACCGCCGGCAGGCCACCGAAGAGTTTGTTAGTCACGTCCAGCGTACCTGCTGAGGGAAAAACTACAACCGTTATTAATACTGCAACCGTGCTGGCGCAGACCGGTGCCCAGGTTTTGGTGATCGATGCCGACATGCGCCGCCCGCGTTTACATCAGGTGTTGGATATGGAGAATCAGGAGGGGTTGAGCGCGCTTCTTGCCAGCGATCTGACTGAGGCGGATGTTCTGTCGAAGATCAAAAAGTACCGGGACACCAACATTTATCTGCTAAGCTCCGGTGCCATTCCGCCAAACCCCGCCGAGTTGCTGGGCTCTTCTCAAATGCGGGAGTTGCTGGCTATTGTTGGTCAAACTTTTAACTATATTGTGATCGATTCCCCACCCATCGCTTCGTTCACCGATGGCGTGCTTATTTCCGCGCTTGTGGATGGCGTGCTGTTAGTAGTTCATGGAGGCAAGACCTCTCGTCAAGTGGTTAAACGCGCGCGTCAGATGCTTCATGAAATAGGCGCGAAGATCATTGGCGTGGTGTTGAATAAGGCGGAAATGCGTGCAGGAGCCGATTATTACTATCACTACGGCTACAACGGATACTATTCACGCGCCGAGGACAAAAGTTTGTTACGCGAAAGTAGCTCGGTAACAGTCGTGCCAAAATAGCGCCAAATCGCTCCTGGTCCGATTGCGAATTCCTACCTGCAGATTTATTATCCTTTTCCTGGGAAAAGCCGGAGTGGCGAAATTGGTATACGCACCAGACTCAAAATCTGGCGAGGTCAAACTCATGTCGGTTCGAGTCCGACCTCCGGCACCATAATTCAGCCCTTAAATTCTCCGCGGCCCCTGATTTACATCCCCTCTCCCGTGACGCTTATTTAAGTCGAAAGGAAAGATTGATGAAAAAAATGCTTTCAATTTTGGTGATGATAACTTTTATTGCTATGTTCGCCGTGCCGGCGTCCGCTCAGTGTGGCAACTATCGCCATCGACACGGCAACACCTGGCACACCCACCGCAGTTGTATTGGCGATGGCCACAAGCATGGACGCAGTTTTTGGCAGAAGCATCGTGACAAGCTGACCACCGCAGGAGGGGTCGGTGCCGGTGCGTTGATTGGTGGCATAGCGGGTGGTAAGAAGGGCGCCGCAATTGGAGCGCTGGCCGGCGGCGGGGGCGCGGCGATCTACACCTATAAGATCCGCAAAGGCCGGCGTCGGCCTGCTCGTTATTGATTTTCTTGCGGTCGAGGGTGGGCCGTGCTAAAAGCCGGCCCCACTCATCGATCGCTTTGTACTGCACTCCCAAAATCCTTGCAAACCTCACCGGCTCAATCACTTGAGCCGCTGTAAAAACTTGTTTGCCATAGTTCGGTAAAACTTGTAGAATGTCCCCCTGTCCTGTGGCGGGACCCAGTTTCTACCCGCGCTTTTTCCCTCGTTCGACCCTCTCAAGTATTCCAACGCGGTAACTGCACCGCTGTTCCCCCAAAGGTAGGAGACGATAAGATGTCTACTGGCGTGAAATCTCGGATTCTCATTGTGGATGATGAGCCGGAGATAACCGCAATACTGTCCGACTTGTTTGCCGGTGAGCACTACTGCATAACGGCGGGCTCGGCAGAGGAAGCGCTTGAGCGGTTATTGGTGTCCGACTATGAACTGGTCATTAGCGACATCACGATGCCGGGCATGAGTGGCCTCGACATGATTCCGCAAGTGAGAAGCATGGCGCCCAATACGGTAGTAGTGATGATTAGCGGTATGCAGACGGTGGAAAGCGCGATTGGCGCTCTGCGACTCGGCGCGTTTGACTATGTTATGAAGCCATTCGATTTGCGCCAGGTCGAAGCCGTGGTGAAGCGAGCACTCGAACACCAGGAATTGATCGTGGCCAAGCAGCGTTACGAGGGCCACTTGGAAGAACTAGTCGAACAACGCACAGCTGAATTGGATGACGCCTTAAACTCACTGGAAGATGCCTATCGTTCAACTTTACGAGCACTGACGGCCGCACTTGAAACCAGGGATCAGGAAACGCATGGGCACTCGGAACGTGTAGTGACCTATAGCTTACGCCTTGGCCGCGAGTATGGGCTCGACAGCCAACGTATCAAGGCGCTCGAGTTTGGATCATTGCTTCATGACATTGGAAAGATTGGCGTGCCCGACTCCATTTTGCGCAAGCCGGCCAAGTTGACGGATGAGGAATGGGTCCGCATGCGTGAACACCCATCGCATGGCCAGCAAATCTTGCGCGGTATACATTTTCTAGAAGGAGCGGCCCGCGTCGTGGCCCAGCATCACGAAAAGTGGGATGGTTCAGGTTATCCGTTGGGCTTGCGTGGTGAAGATATTGATTTGTGCGCTCGTATATTTTCCGTGGCCGACGCGTTCGATGCAATGACAAGCGATCGCGTATATCGCAAGGGCAAATCTTACGAAGCCGCCGCGCAGGAACTCGACGAGTGGGCCGGGCGGCAATTTGATCCAAAGGTAGTCGAAGCTTTTCATCGCGTGCCCAAGCGCGATTGGGAAGAGCTGCATGAACAGTCACTCGTGAAGAAGGAAGAGGGATTTGAAGTGCACCGCATGATCCAGATGCTTGAGTCTCAACTCGAAGCAGTTATGAGCTAAGGCCGGAAGTCAGAAGTCAGAAGTCAGAAGTCAGAAGTCAGAAGGTCAGAAGTCAGAGGTCAGAAATCAGAAATCAGAAGTCAGACCTCTGACCTCTTATTTTTTACGGTTGCGAAGGCACGACGTAACCGCGTCGCGAACGCAAGTTCAACCCGACCCGTCGCGACGCCACCTCGATGCGGCGGTACTCACCGTTTTTCGCCAGCGCCAACGGTCGTTTTGGACGATAAGTAACGACATATTCAGAACCAATCTCGCGCCCGGCTTCCCGCGCTTGCTCGATCATTTCACTGCTTGCTTTTGGCAGGTAAATTCGGCCGCCGGTTTCGTCAGCCAACTCCGATAAGATCTCCTGGCTCTTTTTGACGTCTGCCTCGTAGGCTTTTCGCTGCCGGCGCATGGCCGGATCAAAACGAACAGTAACGCCGTAGGTGGGACTGCGCGTTTGCCCGATTGGCATAGTCGTATCATTGGCTGAGATTGGATCGTGGTTGGTAGGCAGTTGTCCGGTTTCAAACGCAGGACGCTGTTTCGGATCCTTCTGTCGTACAAATTCTGTGTAACTGATTACATGGACCGTCGCGCGCATGGCCGCCAGGCGTTTGATTGCTTGCTGCCTGTCGGTCTTCCCACCAGGTGTTTCCACACCGTCAGTTATGAAAACAACATGGCGAGTACCTTCAGGCCGGTCTTTCAGTTGTTCGGCTGCGGCAACGATCGCATCCGCAAAGCGGGCACGCTTGCCAGATGAGAGTTTGTTTTTCAACGCTTTGAGCACTGCCTGTCGATCCTGTGTCCAGGGCTGAAGCAATTCCACTCTATTATTAAACTGCATCGTCGCCAGCCAGGTGTTGGGTGAAAGTTGGTTGACGAGCACAGCAGCTACGTCTCGCGTGAGGTTAGTTTTCTTCGACATTCCGCCCATCCCGCTTAACTCACCGCCAGTATCCAGCACCAAAACGACATTTGCCGGAATGTGTCTCACGCTGCGAATCTGCTGCGCGACGCCGTCTTCAAGCACCAGAATATCGTCAGGCACAACGGTCGGATCGTAATGGCCATATTGATCAACCGCGACAACCGGTAGGCGAACCTCTTCGGTGAAAACGCGGACCGGTTCCTCCTGCGGTGTGGGAGCAGGCGAGGGCGCCGGATTACTTTGCTGAGCTTGAATAGACGTAGTCGCAAGCAAAACAAAAGGCAAAAGAGAGAGAGTGGAATAGTTCAATGACAAGATGAAACTGCCTTTCGCGGACAACGGTGCGGGGGTAGGATGCGACGCAGGCGGGTTACGCGTTGCCTGGATTTGCCTGCCCAAAATTTAAGACTTGCAGGATGCCGATGAGAAAAGAGCAAACAAAGTTGGCACTGAAACGCATTACTTTCAGCCCGCCGCCTGTCGCGCTTGTGATTGAACGGCGGTTATGGCGACGGCATCGACAATATCCTCCGCTTTGCAACCGCGCGATAGGTCGTTAGCGGGTTTATCCAGACCCTGGAGAATTGGGCCTATAGCGGTTGCGCCGGCCAATCTCTCGGTAAGTTTGTAAGCAATGTTGCCAGATTGCAGATCAGGAAAAATCAAAACATTTGCACGTCCCGAGATTGGCGAACCGGGCGCTTTTGATTCGGCGACCGCAGGGACAAGCGCGGCGTCGGCCTGCAATTCACCATCAATCTCGAGTTGAGGTGCGCGGGCCTTAACTGTGCGCGTCGCTTCCACCACTTTATCTACTAACTTATGTTTGGCGCTGCCTTTGGTAGAGAATGAAAGCATTGCAACGCGCGGCGTAGCGCCCAACAATGCGCGACATGAATCTGCGGACGCGATTGCAATCTCAGCCAACTCTGCTGCGGACGGTTCGATCACAACGCCGCAATCTGCATAGATTAAGGCGCCGTCGCTACCGAAACTAGTATCACGCAGCGCCATCAAAAAGAAGCTCGACACCAGATGGAATCCGGAACGAACCCCGATACAGTGAAGCGCCGCGCGTACTGTATGCGAGGTAGTATTCGTGGCCCCTGCAACAGACCCATCAGCCTGCCCTAAACGCACCATCAGGTTGCCGTAGTAAAGCGGGTCCATCATCAGCGTGCGCGCTTCGTCCGCCATCAATCCCTTGGCGCGTCGCATTTCATGAAAGATGCCGACCATTTTTTCGAAGTCGGGCGCCCGGCGGTGGTCCAGCACGGCCACGTTTCCAAGATCTGCGCCTTCGCGTTGCGCCGCCTCGCGAATCGTAGCTTCATCGCCAAGCAGCGTTATTCGGGCCAGTCGCTGGCGGGCGCAAATCGCAGCGGCTTTGACAGTGCGTGGATCGTTTCCTTCGGGCAAGACGATGTGTTGAGGCCGCGAGGCAGCGCGTTGACGAATTCGTTCAAGAATTTCCATAGATTAACGAGTTTGGCTTCGGGTTGATCGAGATTGCTGAGTCTAGCGAACACTGCGGTAGAGGACAAGCTGTAACGAGAACTGTTAGTTTGCGGTGCGGAAAGGAACCAGCGTAAGATTCGCAAACCAACATTTGTAACACTAAGCTGGAGGCACGATGGCTCGACTACTGGCTCGGCGGCGGCTAAAGAATCTGCTGCTCTTCATACCCAACATGGTGCTGCTGTGCGCGCGCCTATTGACGGACTCGCGTGTGCCGGGGACCGAACGCGCGCTGCTTGCGGGGGCAATCGTTTATGCAATCATTCCGTTTGATTTGATACCTGACATGATTCCGTTCTTCGGTCAGGTCGATGACATGTACCTGATCGCACTAACGTTGTTGAGATTGTTGGACCGGACCGATCCGAAAGTAGTCCGCGAGCACTGGAGCGGTGGCGGAGACGTGGTCGAGCTGATTGGCGCAGCGGGCATGTTGGCAGCAAAGTTCTTACCTGCGAAAGTCAGGCGCATATTGACAGCGCGGGTTGAGGTTGCACCAGGCAAACTTGAAGACTTCAAAGACTTTCGCAAACCGCTGCTGGTGGCGCGACCGGAACCGGAGGGCGCGGGGGCAGTCGGCAGGAGCAGTCAGCAGTAGGCGGAGGCGGATTACTACTCCTGCCGACTGCTCCTGCCGACCGCTGCTGCCCTCAGCACAGCCAGCAGCTTCTCGTGAATGCCATCAAACCCGCCGTTGGACATTATTGCCAGCACATCGCCTTCGCGCAGTTGCGGCTGTAGATGTTCAATAATCTCCGCGGCATTAGCCAAAGCGAATGCGGGCTTCTCCTGCTTCTTAATGTCTTCGATTAGCTTGCCTGTATCGAGCGTCTTACCTTTCTCGAGCGCCTTCTGACTATCAAACACGCCGGCAATGAGCACGTAATCCGCAGCAACAAAAGCGCGCGCATATTCATCCTGGAAAACTGCCAGGCGCGACGACCAGGAGCGCGGCTCAAATACAGCGATCAGTCGTCGCTGCGAATATCTATTTCGCAAGCCGCGCAACGTCTCGCGCACCGCTGTGGGATGGTGGGCGAAGTCGTCGATCACTGTAATGCCTTGTTCCTCGCCTCTTACCTCGGCGCGGCGCCTAACATTCTCAAAAGTCGCCAACGCTTCGCAAATCACTTCGCGATCGACTCCCCATGCATCGGCTGCAATGATAACGGCCAAACAGTTGAGTAGGTTGAACTCGCCAATGAGCGGAGTTTGAAAGTCGCCCCAATGCTTGCCTTCGCGCGTGACGGTGAATTTACTCAACTCGCCAGAGAAGTCAGCATTGGTTATGCGCCAGCTGGCATCTTCCGACGTGCCAAATGTTTCGAGTTGCGTAAACAGTTTCTGGCCCATCTCGCGGACGACTTCGCGAACGTGCGGGCTGTCCCAACCGGCAATTAACCGTCCGTTTGCCGGCACCAAGTTCATCAGGCGCCGGAATGCGAGTTTGACAGCATCGAGATTTGGATAAATGTCAGCGTGATCAAATTCGATGTTGTTAACGATCGCAATCTCAGGGAGGTAGTGCATAAACTTCGGCCCCTTATCGAAATACGCGGTGTCGTACTCATCGCCTTCAATAATAAAGTAATTGCTATTCGTTACTCGGAAGCTAACGCCGAAGTTCTGGGCCACCCCACCAATCAGAAACGATGGATCAAGTCCGCCCTGATCCAGCACCCAGGCAGCAATGCTTGTCGTGGTTGTCTTGCCGTGTGTGCCGGCGACGACCAGAGAGCGCCTGCCGCGAATAAACTCTTCTTTAACGACTTCCGCTTGCGAGCGATAGACGAGCTTGCCGTTGAGAGCAGCTTCCAGTTCCGGATTGCCGCGAGGAATGGCGTTGCCGACGATTACGCAATCAGGCGCAGGCTCGAGATGGTCCGCCTCGTAGCCTTCCATAACTTGAATGCCGAGTGAGGCAAGCATGGTAGACATCGGCGGGTATACGTTCTCGTCGGATCCGGTGACGTGATGTCCGCGAGCTTGTAGCATCCCCGCCAGCGCAGCCATCGCAGTGCCGCAAATTCCGATTAAGTGATAA
>JBDUCC010000156.1:0-7510 GCA_040003675.1 bacterium
TAGAAGATTTAGTTTGCACGACCTTCTCAACCCTCACCTTCGCGAAGCCAGCGGTTCACAATTAAGACGCCGTGCAGGAAAATCCGCGCCTTCTCATTGAGCACGCTGTAACCGGGAGAGGCGCTGTCTATGAGCGTCACCGGCTATCCGTACGTCTTCCAGAAATTCGGGGAGTTCATCAAGCAGTAGCGCCTGAGCCCCGTCAACAAGTGCCTTACTTGGCTCCGGATGGAAATCCACCAGGATCATGTTCGCTCCGGCAATCACCCCTTGCGAGGTGACGTGCATAATGTCGAGGATGCCTTCGGGTCCCCGGCTGCGCGTGCCGACAGAGTGAGACGGATCAATGCAAACAGGCATACGCGTCAGCCGCTTCACCACTGGCACATGTGCGAAATCAACGAAATTTCGGTGCGGAGAAGCGATGTTTGTTTTCATCCCGCGTAGTCCAAACACAACCCTGTGATTCCCTTCACTCGCGAGATATTCAGCGGCGTGGAGCGATTCGTCTAGCGTAATGCCAAAGCCGCGTTTGAGCAGAACCGGGAATTCTTGTTGCCTCCCGACGCTCTTCAGCAGTTCAAAATTCTGAGTATTCCGCGTGCCAATCTGCAGCATTACTCCAGTGGGATTGCCCGCGTTCTCCAGGGCCTCGTTGATCTCGTGGAGATGCGACTCGCGCGTTACCTCCATCGCAATGATTTTGATACCGTACTTTCCCGCCAGTTCAAAAACGTAAGGCAGACAATTCTTGCCATGGCCTTGAAACGAGTAGGGGCTGGTGCGAGGCTTGTATGCGCCCATGCGTGTGCAGACCTGCCCGTTATCACGCAACGCCCGCATCATGGCTTCGACGTTTTCGGGTGTGTCCACTGCGCACAAGCCGGCAAATACGTGGAGGGTATCCTGGCCGAAGCGCACTCCTTGATACTCAAAATGGCTGGATCGGTGGTCATCCTTATGCCGCCCAAGGATGCGATATTCTTCCGACACGCGAACGACGTTTTCAACGCCGGGCAGGCCCTTCATGTCTTCAACAGAAAGCGCCGCCGTGTTACCTATCAAATATATTTCAGTTAGGGTCTGTTCGACGCCGCGCTCCCGGTGAATGCGTAGCTCGATATTCTGAAGACGAGAAAGATGGTCCATCAAATGCTCGTATTCGCCGCCTTCCACGTCTATATTGGACCTAAGGATCAGAATCATTGTGCGGTTCAGCCAACCCGGAGATATTGTCTAGTTAGTTCTTGAGATCTCCACCGAAGAGTAGCGCCCCAGGTAACGTACCTCTTCGGCGCGTTCACGTATGTCCTCAAGCGCGCCCCGCAGTTCACTTTCATTTGCCGGGGCCCGAAGGTCGAGATAAAAGTTGTACTGCCAGGGTCGTCCTTTGATAGGACGGCTTTCAATCCGCAGCAAATCAATACCACGCCGAACGAAAGGTCGGAGGGCATCGTGGAGCGCGCCCGGACGGTGCGCCAATCTGACCACCAGTGAAATCTTGTTGCCACGTGCCGACGCATCCGGGTTTGGACCCAGGAGGACGAAGCGGGTGTAGTTCTCGCCATGGTCCTCCAAATGCTCCCGCAGTATGGTCCCGCCATAGACACTTGCCGCACGACTACCGGCGAGGGCCGCCTTCGTCGTATCACCACTTTCGACGACGCGCCGCACGCTGCCTGCGGTGTCGTCCGTCGCCACCCGGTTGAGGTGCGGGTGCGCGGCAAAAAACCGCTCACACTGCGCCAGCGCTACTGGATGGGATTCCACAGTTTCGATTGTTTCAAGAGACGCTCCCCGGCAACCAATCAAAAAGTGTGAGATGGGCCAGATTATTTCAGCCACGATGCCCAGCGAGCTTTCCAGCAGCAGGTCATAGCAACTGTGAACCGATCCCATGAGGGTGTTCTCAAGTGGCGCCAGAATATAGTCTGCGCTTCCCTCATCAATCGCCGTAAAGAGATCTGCAAATGTTGGGCGCGGCACGCGGTTGCAGCGTTCACCCAAGAGCTCTATGGCAGCTTCTTCACTGAATGCACCGCGCTCTCCTTGAAACGCGACTCGCGCCTCGCCAGCCAGGTGTGTGAGTGGTACGTCAACTTCGAGGGAGGCTGCGGCGGGCGGGTGGAATTCACCCAGTTGAACGTGTAAGCATTCGTCAATAATGCGCTGAAAGATGTTAGTAAGACTCTTTTGGTCTAAGGGCCCGGGATTCTGTTGGCACAATCTCGCGAGCACCTCGCGCTCTCGCTGATTGTCACAAAGCGAAGTGTCACCGCGCCTCTTGACCGCGCCTACTTTTAAGGCCAGTTCAGCCCGCTCATTCAACAGCCGAAGCAATTTATCGTCGATGATATCGATCGCCGCGCGTGGGTTGTTGTTTCCTTCATTCATGCGCCTCTCCTTAAAATGCTCTGTCAGGCTTCATCAAGGAATTGCCTTTCAGACAACTAGTAAGCGGCAGGGAGGATGGGATTGAGGCTAAGACGATTCCTGGTTACGAGACGTCAGGGCCGGACCGCCGTTGCTCAAAGGCCGTGATATCAGCTTCATAAAGCAGTGTCAGGGCAATGTCGTCCAAACCTTCCATCAGGCAATGGCGCTGAAAATCGTGAATAGCAAACGACGCCGAGAAGCCCCTGAAATCCGTCACGGTGCGGCGTTCGAGATCAACCGTGAGTTCGTAGTTTTCAATCTCGAGCGCGCGCTTGATGATCGCAGTCACCTCTTCTTCCCGGAGCGTTACTGTCAACAAACCATTCTTCATACAGTTGTTGGTGAAGATATCGGCGAATGACGGCGCGATGATGGCGCGAAATCCGTAGTCGGCGAGAGCCCAGGGCGCATGCTCGCGCGACGAGCCACAGCCGAAGTTTTTAGCTGCAACCAGGATCGAGGCCGCACTATAACGCGGCTCGTTTAGTACGAAGGACGAATCGCGTTCGCCATTCGTCCGAAAGCGCCAGTCGAAAAACAGGAATTCGCCAAAGCCTGCGCGTTCAATTCGTTTGAGAAATTGTTTCGGGATGATCTGATCCGTGTCTACGTTAGCCCGATCAAGCGGGACTGCGATACCGGTGTGGGTGCGAAATGGCGTCATCTCTTTCCTATTTGAATCTCCACTCTCGGACGTCGGTGAAGTGTCCGGTTATTGCAGCGGCTGCTGCCATCATCGGGCTGACAAGGTGAGTACGGCCGCCACGACCCTGCCGTCCTTCAAAGTTGCGATTGCTTGTTGAGGCGCAGCGTTCCCCCGGTTGCAAGACATCCGGGTTCATACCCAGGCACATTGAGCAGCCGGCCTCGCGCCATTCGAAGCCGGATTCGCGAAAGACTAGATCGAGGCCTTCGCTTTCGGCGGCGCGCTTCACTGCCTGAGAGCCAGGAACGACCATAGCGTTCACCGATCGGTTGGTGTGGTATCCCTTCACGATGCGGGCCGCCGCCCGTAGATCCTCAAGCCGAGCATTGGTGCACGAGCCAATAAAGACTCGATCGATTTGAATATCCTGAATCCTGGTGCGCGGGGTTAGCGCCATGTATTCCAGCGCTCGTTCTGAGGCTCGCCGATCAGCTTCATTCTCCAGGACAGTAGGATCGGGAACGCAACCAGTCACCGGCACAACCATTCCCGGACTCGTTCCCCACGTCACATGCGGCTCAAGCACGGACGCATCAAGCTTAACCCTGCGATCAAACGCAGCGTTGTCATCACTGTGAAGCGTTTTCCAGTAAGCCAATGCCTCGGTCCACTCTGCGCATTGCGGGGCAAACCTTCGACCCTCCAAATATGAGAAGGTAGTTTCATCAGGCGCGACCATCCCGGCTCGCGCCCCAGCCTCGATACTCATATTGCACAGCGTCATGCGCCCTTCCATTGAAAGCTGGCGCACGGCGTCCCCGGCATATTCGATTACATGACCGGTCGCGCCGTCGGTCCCAATTTGAGAGATGATACCCAACGCGAGGTCTTTTGCGCTGACGCCTTCCGGTAATGCCCCGCGTACATCGATCAGCATTGTTCGCGGCTTGTTCTGCTGCAGGCATTGCGTGGCGAGTACATGCTCAACTTCACTGGTGCCGATGCCGAACGCGAGCGTGCCGAAGGCGCCGTGTGTGCTGGTATGACTATCGCCGCAGACGATCGTCATTCCCGGTTGGGTCAACCCTAACTCCGGTCCGATAACGTGCACTATGCCTTGCTCTGCCGAACCTATATCGAAAAGTTGAATGCCGAAATCGAGGCAGTTTTGTCGGAGAGTAGCTATCTGTTTCGCGCCGATGGGATCAGCTATTGGCAGACTTCGATCCGTAGTTGGTACATTGTGATCGGCCGTTGCCACAGTCAGATCCGGCCGCCGCACGCGACGATTGGCAACGCGCAGCCCTTCAAACGCCTGCGGCGAAGTCACTTCATGGACGAGATGAAGATCGATGTAAAGAAGCGTTGGTTGGTCTTTGGGCTGCCAAACGATGTGGGCGTCCCAAATCTTTTCAAACAAAGTGCGGGGCATAAAAAAATCAGAAATCAGGAGTCAGGAGTCAGGAGTCAGGAGTCAGAATACAGGAGTCGGCGACCAGAACCCGAGGCTTATCGTTATTTGTTAGTCTTTAATCCTGGTTTGTTAATCGCCGGGAGTGGGCCTAGCCTTGCTGACTTTGGATTCTGCTCACTCCTGTCTTCTGCCTTCTGTCTTCTGTCTTCTCTCTTCGGACCCGATTCATACCGCGTGATACGCATGTCTCAAATCGGCAATCTCGGCAACCGCCTCCGCGATTAGTTCACCAATTTCTGAGGTTGTCGCCAGATGGCCGCGACCATCGGCGCTGATGTCGCGTGTGCGATAGCCGGCGTTGAGCACAAACTGGATTGCCTCGTCGATGTCATCTGCCTCGCGCTCGAGTCCGCCGCTGTAACGCAGTAACATCGCCGCTGAAGCTATCGCGCCGAATGGATTGGCAATGCCGCGCGCGGTTATGTCTGGGGCCGAGCCGTGTACCGGCTCGTAAAGTCCTACGTCGCCGCCAATCGTGGCCGAACCCAGCATACCGAGTGACCCAGTGATGGCTGCGGCCTCGTCTGACAGAATATCGCCAAAAAGATTCTCCGTCAGCAGCACATCAAAACGTCGTGGGTTCGTGATCAAGTGCATCGCGCAGGCATCGACGTACAGGTGTTCCAGCGTCACCTTCGGATAGTCGCGACCCACTCGGGAAACCGTCGCTCTCCAAAGTTGCGACGTCTCCAGGACGTTGGCCTTATCCACGGACGTAACCTTTTTTCCTCGCTTCAATGCGGCTTCAAAGGCGACACGAGCCACTCGTTCGATTTCCGGCGCGGAATAACTCATCGTGTTGACGGCCACCGAATCACCGTTTTCACCCCACCTCCCGCGGGGTTCACCGAAGTAGAGTCCGCCGAGCAACTCACGAACTATCAGGATATTCGCGCCCCGGGCAATCTCAGGGCGCAGGGGAGACGCTGCAGAAATCGCATCGTATGAGATTGCCGGGCGCAGATTTGCAAAGCCCCCGAGAGCGCGACGGAGCAGCAACAGGCCAGCTTCCGGTCGGTCAGATGGAGGCAGCGAATCACATTCCGGCGAGCCAACGGCGCCCAACAGCACCGCATCGCCGGCGAGACACGCGTCCAAGGTGGCTGTCGGTAAAGGCGAGCCGAACTCCTTGATTGCCGCGCCGCCAATCAATCTCTGCTCAAAGCTGAATTCATGACCGTGCAGCGCCGCAACGCTGCGGAGAACTCGCACAGCTTCGCGCGTCACCTCGGGGCCGATGCCATCGCCTTCTAGTATTGTGATCTTCAGCTTCATTGTTCGTAACGCACCCTATTAATTCGCTGGTCTCGGACCTGGGGGTTGGCTCGAACCTAATCCGAGCATTGTTAGTTCAACTGCCAGACGCATGCGCCCAACTGCCGGCCACAGTAGTGGCTTCCGTGACTAGTCTTTTTCGCGCGTCAGATCCAACTTGAAGCAGCGCGATTAGATCCTGATCGTAAATGCGCTTTTTGCGGTCGGCGAGCGAGGTGAAGCGCTCGTAGACCATGTCAACTTCTGCCGGTTGCATTGAATATCCAAGATCCTCATAACGCAGAGCCAGCGCGTGCCGTCCCGAGTGCTTGCCGAGCACAAGGTTACTCGCGGGCACGCCAACCGATTCGGGCGTCATGATCTCGTAGCAGAGTGGATTGCTGATCATCCCGTGCTGATGTATCCCGGCCTCATGCGCGAAAGCGTTGCGCCCCACAATCGCTTTATTCGGCTGCACCGGGCAGCCAATGATCGACGAAAGCAGTTGGCTGGTTGGATAGAGCTCTTCGGTCTGAATGGAAGATTCGAAAGGTAGCTGATCGGCCCGCACCTTGATGGCCATCGCGATCTCTTCCAGCGACGCATTACCGGCGCGTTCACCAATGCCATTGATCGTGCATTCCACCTGCCGGGCGCCGGCATCAATCGCTGCCAAACTATTCGCCACGGCCAATCCCAGATCATCATGGCAATGTACGCTGATAGTGACGTTCCGGTCGCCGACCACCTGCTCGCGAACCCTTCGCACCAGCCGGGAAAATTCAACCGGCATCGTGTAGCCAACCGTATCTGGAACATTAATGACCGTCGCACCCGCCTCGATGGCGGTGGCAAACACTTCACACAAGAAGTCGACGTCGCTTCTGGTCGCATCCTCCGCTGAGAATTCAACGTCCTCCGCACATTCGCGCGCGAGTGAAACCGCCTGGCGCGTCATCGCGATCACATCAGCACGGCTCTTATGGAGTTTGTATTCAAGGTGAAGGTCGGAGGTAGCAACAAACGTGTGTATGCGCGGGTGGGCGGCGTCTTCCAGCGCAGCGGCGGCTTTTAAGACATCCTGCTCCGACGTGCGGCAGAGCGCCGCGACCGTGACCTTCCGGCATTCCCTTGCTACAGCTTTCACTGCCGCAAAATCACCTTCGGAAGAGATCGGAAAGCCCGCCTCGATGACGTCCACTCCGAGACTCTCCAACTGTCGGGCCATGCGAACCTTTTCTGCCAGGTTCATGGAGCAGCCGGGCGACTGCTCGCCGTCCCGCAGCGTGGTATCAAACACCGCAATTCGTTCTTTTGCCATTTCGCCACCTCCAAAAACCCAGAATCGTAGGGCCGGTTGGCGAAATAGTCAAAGTTATAATTTCTATGACAACATAATCTATCGTGTTAATATAATCAGTACTTTGGTTTCGATAACGCTGGCGCGCAGAACGCAGGCTGTTAGGTTGCGAGTGTTTCGCCGGCTCCGTGTGAGTTGCACGCAAACGAACCGTCTGCGTTACGCCATGCAGCAAAGGAGACTCGACTTTGGACATGAATCAGCTTGAGGTACTCCTCACGGTTGCTCAGGAAAAGAGTTTCTCCCGCGCTGCTGAGAGGCTGCACCGCACTCAACCGGCCATCAGCCAGGCTATTCGGCGGCTGGAAACCGAAATCGGCGAGCCGCTCTTCGATCGCTC
>JBDUCC010000017.1:0-24723 GCA_040003675.1 bacterium
TCCGTGAGGGCGTGGAAAGTCTCGAGTTGATGGCTCAGAGGCCCGGAGGGCCGACACTATCGTCGCGCACCTTCGGCGCTCGGGCGAGGAGCAGCCTTTAACCCTCGCCCTAACGGACGGGGCTACTAACTAACGGTCCTTCGGACCTGAAGTTCAGATTGACCTCGTTCGCAAGTTTCTGTCTCGTTGCTTGTTGTCGGCGCTCAGCAACTAACAGTTTGCTTTACAAAAAATATGGTCGGCAAGTTTTTACGCAATTATAAGATCCTCGAGAAGCTCGGCGTTGGCGGGCAAGGCACAGTCTACAAAGCCACTGATGGAAAACTCGGCCGCACCGTCGTCGTAAAAGTTTTACCGCCCGAGCTGACAGCAAGAGAAGCGAACCTGAGACGCTTTGAACGCGAAGCACGACTTGCATCCTCGCTCGATCATCCGAACATTTGCACGATATTCGACCTCGATGAAGTAGACGGAGTCCATTTCATCGCCATGCAGTATGTCGAAGGCCGCAACGTGCGCCAGCTTGTCGGCGGTCATCCGCTGGAATTGAAAAGTGCCCTGTTGATCGGCATACAGGTTACCGACGCCCTCGCCGCCGCACATGCACGCGGCATCATTCATCGCGACATTAAAAGCGGCAACGTGATGGTCACACCTTCCGGCCAGGTCAAGATACTGGATTTTGGTCTGGCCAAGCTGCTGGACGATTCAGAGGAAACTTCCAAGACCGCGTTGCACCGCACTGATTTAACTGAAGTCGGCGTTCCTTATGGCACTGCTACATATGCCGCTCCCGAGCAGGCGCGCGGCGACAAAGTCGACAAGCGCGCCGACATTTTTTCCACCGGCGTGTTGCTTTACGAGATGCTCACGGGCACCTGGCCATTTCGTGGCAAGACGACAATAGATGTGCGTCACGCCGTGCTCCATGACGCGCCCCAGCCCGTTGCTGCACTACGGGACGAACCATTGCCGCTACGTTTGCAGCAGATTTTGGATCGTTGTTTGGCAAAAGAGCCGCGCGATCGTTATCAGAAGATTGATGAACTGCGCGACGATCTGCGCGGCGTGTTGCAGGAAGTTTCAACCAGTGAAACTACCGGCCAGCCGTTTGTAAGTGTCACACCCGAGCCGGCGCGCTATCTGCCCGGCGCAAATCCTGTCTCGCGCGCGATGCGCTGGCTGAAAGGCCGGAAAGTGGATTCCACTTCCGCGCCGGGCGCGACGCCGACAAGGCCGACCATTCACGAAACTCCATCTATAACTGTTGCCGATCAGGAGAAAAAGAGCCTTGCCATTCTCTGTTTCCGCAATTTGAGTAACGATCCTGCCGCCGGCTTTTACGAATTCTCGCTTGCTGATGCCGTTATCACTGAACTGGCGCGGGTGCGCTCGTTAGTAGTTAGACCATCTTCGGTGATTGCCAAATATCAGGGCGGGCAAATGGATCCGCGCGAAATTGGCCGCGAGTTGAAGGTGGGTTCTGTGCTGACGGCCGGATTCATGCATGCCGGCGGGCGCTTTCGCGTAACCGCGCAGTTACTGGATGTTGCTTCCGGCGACATACTCTGGAGCGATCGCATCGACACTTCCGACGCCGACATCATTGCCGTGCAGGACACCATCGCGCAGCAGATCGTTGCCGGTTTGCGTCTCGAACTCAGTCCCGCCGAACAGGACGGGATTGCGAAACCATCGACGCAAAACGCCGCAGCTTACGAACAGTACTTGCGCGGACGCGATCTTTTCGCTCGTTTCATTTTCCGAACCGTTGCGCCGGAAGACTGCTCCGCCGCTATTGAACATTTTCAGCGCGCTATCGAGCTGGATCCAAACTTTGCGTTGGCCCATGACGGGCTTGGCGCTGCTTATGTCAACCGGGTTTTCAAGGGATTCGGAGGCGCCGAAGACTATGAGCGTGCTGAAGTTGCCTTCCAAAAGGCGCTGTCAATCGATCCGAAATTGGTCGAAGCACGCATGTTGATGGTTTTTATTTATTTGTGGCGCGGTCAAAAGCAGAAAGCCCGTGAAGAAGTTGCGCGCGCGCGACGTGAAGCGCCGGACGAGCCCGTGGTCCATTTTGTGAAAGCGACGTTGCACCGGCTTGATGGCGAATATGGTCGGGCGTTGCGTAGTTACGAGCGGCTGATGCGCCTGGATCCGGCCGCGCACATTGTCGCCAGCTACAATCGCGCTTTGGTTTACATGTACATGGGAAATTTTGAAGAGACGACGCGGCAGTTAGACCACGCTGGCGACGAGGACAATCCGCTGGTGAAAACTTTTCGCGCGCTGGCTTTGTATTACACGGGCAAGACAGATGCGGCAGCCGAGTTGATGCAAGGAAACATCGCGACCCATCCGAACATGCACGGTATTCGTCCCTTCATGGCAATGTTTCTGAGCGCGCAAGGCAAACATGACGAAGCGCGCGCGCAGTTGACCGCCGACGTCATCCGCAACGCGGACGTCGACGCCGACATTGCTTACTCGGTCGCTTCTGTTTATGCGCTCGAAGGAATGCCGGACCAGGCGTTCGAGTGGTTGGCGCGAGCAATTGCATTGGGAAATGAAAACCAACCTTGTTTTGAACATGATCCAAACTGGTCCGCGCTAAAAGGCACGCCACGCTTTCAGGAATTGATGGCCCAGGTTAGTGCACGTCATCAGGCCGAAGGGGTGAAGGTTCAAGCCGCCAATCAAAGTCGCGCCGAAAATAAATCACCTGATGCTTAAGAACTGTCGGGCCTTCAGCCTGTTAATCGTCGCCAGCCTCCTTGTTTTTTCGCTGATTGCGCCGTTTCCGCTCGCCAGTGCGCAGCAACAGCCACAACGCGAACGCCGAGTCGTCCCCACCGCATCACCAAGTCCGAGCCCAACGCCGGCTGCTGTTCCTGTCGCGACACCTGGTCCCCAGTCACCAGTCCCGGAAGAACGGGTACAACGAACTACTGCATCCACGACACGCTCGCTCGCTGAGTTGCAGAGTCGCATTTCAGAAATCCTGCGCCGTCCGGAGTTGGCGCCGGCGATCGTCGGCATCAAGGTGGCATCGCTCGCCACTGGAAAAATTCTTTTTGAGCAGAACGCAAACAAGCTGCTGAGCCCGGCGTCAAACATGAAGCTTTACACAGTGGCGACAGCCATTGACCGGCTTTCGCCCGAGTATCATTTTGTGACGTCTGTCTATGCGCCCGCAAAACCCGATGCGTCTGGCATCCTTCACGGCGATCTGACAATTTACGGGCGCGGTGACCCGTCCATCGCGGCGCGCTTCAACGGCGACTATTTCAAGGGCCTAGACGATCTGGCTGGACGCATTGCCGCGGCGGGTGTGAAGCGCGTGGAAGGCAATCTTGTCGGCGATGAAAGTTATTTTGTTGGTCCACCTTTTGGCTCGGGCTGGCAGTGGGAGGACTTGCAGTGGGGCTTTGGGGCGGAAGTCAGCGCGCTAAGTATCAACGACAACCTGGTAAATCTTTCGATAACGCCCGGACGGCAAGTGGGCGCGTCCGCCATCGTTTCTATCGAACCACCCGATCCCTTGCTCACGATAAACAATCGCCTGACGACCGCAGCCAGGGGCAGCAGAAGAAACTTGATGGTATACCGCGGTCCTACTTCGGACGTTGTAGAAATTCAGGGTTCGATGGCACTGGACGATCCCGGTTTTTCTGGCCGGCTGGGCGTGACGCGGCCAGCAATGCTGTTTGTTTATTTGTTGCGCTCATCGCTGGCAAAGAAAGGTGTCGTGATTTCGGGAAAGACGCTAACGATCGCCCCTGCTTTGTCGATGGCCGCGGTGAACACCGGCACAGCGCCCACAGGATTAGTTGAACTAACAAACCTTCAGTCGCCCCCGTTTAGTGCAATAGCGGCGCAGACATTAAAGCCAAGTCAAAATCTCTACGCCGAGCTGATTTTGCGGACGCTGGGCAAAGTTGCCGCGCCATCAGGTTCTACACGGACCGACGCCGAAAGTACGAGCGAGAGTAACGGTGTTGAGGTGGTTAAAACATTTCTGCGCGAGACAGGTGTGGATGCTTCGGCGCTGGCCTTATCTGACGGGTCCGGCCTTTCGCGTGACGATATGGTTACAGCCGAAGCTACTTTACAATTGCTGACTTACATGCGGCGGCATCGTTACGCGACGGCTTTTCGCGAAGCCCTCCCAATCGCCGGTGTGGATGGCACGATTCGCAACCGCATGAAAGGTACACCCGCGCAAAACAATCTTCGCGCGAAGACCGGAGAGCTGAGGAGCGCTTCCAGCCTCTCCGGATTCGTTACTACGGCGGCGGGTGAAGAGCTTGTGTTCTCGATCATGGTCAACAATTATCCCGACGGCGTTAACCCGCCGTCTGTTTGCATCGATCCAATTGCAGTGCTGCTGGCGTCGTTTGCCGGGCGCTCGTAAAGCAAACTGTTAGATTGCTAGTGGCATAGACTTTAAGTCTGTGCTACTGGCACCAACGCAAACTAACAGTTTGCTTTACACAAAACCGCGATGTCTCTTAAGTTCATCAAGTTTCATGGCTTCGGCAACGACTACATCGTCATCGATGCAAACCAGTTTCCCGATTCCAACAGCTTAGGCGAGGTCGCGCGCCGCATTTGCAATCGACATTACGGCGTCGGCGCTGACGGCATCGCAATAGTCAGTCCTTCCCAAGATCAATCCGCAGATTTCCAGGTTCGCATCTTCAATCCCGATGGCAGCGAGGCCTCTCTTTCAGGCAACGGCACTCGTTGCGCCGCCGCCTATTTGTATTACGAAGGATTGTGGCAGGCAGAAGAGTTGCGCTTGAGTACGCGAGCGGGAGTCAAGCGTTATGTTTTGCGCGCAGATGAGGGCAACGGCCGGTACCTATTCGATTCAGAGCTAGGGCAGCCGAAGTTTGACTCGGCATCAATCCCGATGCTGACCGATCGTCCGATGGATCGGGTAGTCGATTACGATCTTGATGTCGCTGGTGAGACGTTCAAGGTCACAGCGTTGCAGATGGGGAATCCGAACTGCTGTTTATTTGTTGACGATTTCACAGCGCTTGCCTGGCGTCGAATTGGTCCCGAAATAGAGAACCACAAACAGTTTCCCGAACGCACCAATGTCGTGTTTGTGCGCGTCAAGGATCGCGAGAGCATCGAACTGCGCATTTGGGAACGCGGTGTCGGCGAAACGACTGCGTCAGGAACTTGTTCGTGTGCCGCGGCGGTAGCCGCAATGGTCAAGAAAAGAACCGATCGGGCCATCGAGGTCGAGATGCCGGGCGGCCGCGCGAAAATCCATTGGCGTGACGATGGCGAGGTTGTAATTACAGGCAAGGCTGAAGTAATTTATTCAGGCCAATGGCTGGCGCCACTCCGTTGAGGATCAAGAGGTGGCTATTTCGGTCAACTTGCAGCCAGCGTAGTATTGGAAGTCCCCCATGAAATCTCCCAGGTCGAGTCTTACCTCATCATTTTCCGGCCTCTTTCTGCGTCTTTTTGCAGCAACTATTTCGCTGGCGCTGCTGGTGATGCTTTCAGCATGCGCCGGCAAACTCGTCAAAGAAACATTGGGTGAGCCGGTGGTCGAGCGCCAGGCGCCGCCTCCCGTTAATTTCTCAACCTGGCTTGGCAATCCCGCGCGAAACTTCTATGGCACTGGTCCATGGTCAAACAAGCCATTGGAAGTTGTTTGGGATTTCAAAACTGATTGGTCCAGTGGAAGGTTGCATAAAGATCCATGGGCCGGCTCCGGATGGCCGGGCCAACCAGCCGTTGTCGGGGACCGTGTTTATTT
This sequence comes from bacterium, assembly GCA_040003675.1. GTDB lineage: Bacteria > Acidobacteriota > Blastocatellia > Pyrinomonadales > Pyrinomonadaceae > PSRF01. The sequence continues at coordinate 5,786 of JBDUCC010000017.1, forward strand.
TGGTTCGGCGGGCGCGCGCGTCTACGCCTTAAACTCAAAAGATGGTTCGGTCATTTGGAGTTACAAAACCGGTGACAGCGCAAAGTCGTCGCCCGCAGTTGCCGGCGACCGTCTGGTGATCGGCAACTTAGACAACAGCGTCTATTGTTTGAATGCGAACGATGGCACTCTGATTTGGAAGTTCAAAACGGGATTTGAGACTGACTCATCGCCGGCGATCGTTGACGATCGAGTTTACATCGCCGGTGAAGACGGCTTTTATTATTGTCTGAACCTCGCCGACGGCGCGCTGATTTACAAACAACCGCTGGCTGGATCTGTGGAAGGCGCGTCGACAATTGTTGACGGCAAAATTTTCGTGGGCACTGAAGCAGGGGACCTGTTCTGCTTGAACCAGGCGGATGGCGCAGTGGTTTGGAAAGCGCCGATCGGCTCGGATTCGAATTCCACCCCGGCGGTGGCTAATGGTTTCGTTTATACGGCGGCTGAAGATGGGATTGTCAGGGCGTTCAAACAGGAAGACGGCGCGCCGGTCTGGACTCACAAAGTCGAGGGCGGTCTTAACTTGAAAACGAAAGAGAAGACTGGCTTCTGGTCGAGTCCGATCGTTGCCAACGGTCGCGTGTTCATTGGTTCAAACAACGGCTATTTGTATTGCCTGTCGGCGTTAGATGGACAACAAGTGTGGGCTTACCTGTCGCGCGCGGCGATTTGGGGAACCTCGCCGGTGGTTGAAGGGCGGGTCATTTTCGGTGACAAGGCGGGTTGGGTTTACGCTTTGTCGGCTGAGGATGGAAAGCTTATATCGGAAATTCAGATTGGCGAAAACGTCGACGCAACCGCTGCCATAATGAACGGGCATATCTATGTTGGGGCCTTCAATGGGAAGTTCTATTGTTTGAAGTGATGTCCGACAACCTTCAGTTTGTCTATAATCCTGGCAAGGGAAAGGACAGCGACATACTGAAATTTGTCGGACATTGATGCTGCTTTATCTCATCGACAACACTATCGACGGCCAGGGCGCAAGCCCGCGGGAGTTGCGCGCCGTGCTGGGTCGCATGCGCGAAGGTCTTGAGATACTCACCGAACCTTTTCATGCAGTTTCACTCAAACGAATAAAGTCGCTACAGCCTTCCCACATCATACTCAGCGGACAGAGTCATCCCTGGGATAAGTATTCCGCCGACTCACTCGCCGGTGTTTTTGAAGTCATAAAGAAAGCTGCTCAGCCAATCCTGGGCGTCTGCGGCGGACATCAGCAGATGGCGCTGGCCTTTGGCGCTCCGGTAGATTTGATGGCGCGCCTCGAGCCGGGCGAAGGTTACGAAGGTGCAAAGCGCGAGCGCGGATACTTTCCCGTCGAAACCGACGGCAACGGCATCTTCAAAAACTTGCCTCCCAATATCACCGTCTGGCATTCCCATTTTGATGAAGTGAAGCAGCTGCCTAAGGGTTTTAGCGCAACCGCCTGGAACGAAAACTCACCGGTTCAGGCCATGCAGCACAGCAGCCGACCCCTTTTTGGTGTCCAGTTTCACCCCGAGCTCTTCGACGACGAACACCCCGATGGTCGCCTCGTTATTGAGAATTTTCTCTCAATTTAGCCCTTATGCCAGGCACGTTTGATTTTTATCTCCCTGCCCTAACTCATACCATTTCACTATTTAGGCTAAACCGGGTGAGTTTGTTGGATTTTGGGCATTGCTCATGCCTGGACTGGCCTCGAAGGCCTGTGCTAGTTTCCTTGCCGTCAAGCGGGGGAGTTTTGTCCCGCATTTTCTTTTTGGTGGGCCTGGCGGTTTTCAGCGCATGCATCAAGGATGCAAGCCCCCAACTTCGGCTGACATGGTTTCTGACTCCTTAGAGCCGGAGGTCGAGTCTTAGGAAAGAACAGACTCGCGCAGTCGCTGAAAACTTATCTAAACAAATTCGGACAGGAGACCCGACGAATGAATGCAATAATCGGCCGAAGCGCAGCCATTGTGCTTGTGCTTCTATTTGGCCTCATAGTTTTTTCAGCAACACCTTCAATAGCCGAATCCCTCCTTTCACAATTTAAAGAACAAAAAGAAGAGGCCGCTCAGACGCAGGGAAAAGCTCCCACAGAGACGGATTCTGCTTCCTTGAAAACAACGGTTGGTGGCGATAAAGCAGTAGGTCCAGCCACCAGCTATGTGGCAACGGCCTATAGCTTAAGAGGCAGAACGGCCAGCGGCCGAATGGTGAGCCGCGGTCTGATCGCTGCTGACCCTCGTGTTTTGCCCCTCGGTTCGCGGGTTAGAGTTGAGCACCCGGGTTACTCCGGAGAATACCTGGTTGCGGACACGGGCGGTTTGATCCGTGGACGTCGCATTGATATCTGGATTCCAACTACCCGTGAAGCGATGCGATTTGGAAGACGCACTGTGAAACTGACTGTCCTGAGCTACGGCACCAGGCGCGGCAGAAAACAAGGCAAAAGCTAAACAAATAGCGTCCTGAGAATGTCCCCCGGCAGAAGGAAAACCTTCTGCCTTTTTTGTTGCCGTTTTCTATACTAAGTCATTTTTCCAATCGCCTCGTGGTAACATGCCGTCCGTTCCAAGCAGCTAAAACGTTAAGAGTCTATGCAAGTTAGTCGACAGCCATCGGCAAACAATCTGGAGGTTCCCGCCGCTGAGCCCTTGGTGGAAGTGACGCGGGGCGCAATTACGGAATCGCGTCATCGCGGTCATGTAATAGCAGTCGAACCTGACGGTGGCATTGTGGCGCATCTGGGCGCGCCTGAAACAGTTACTTTTCTTCGATCTTCCGCCAAACCTCATCAGGCTATTCCTTTAATAACATCCGGCGTCGCTGACCGTTTTGGCTTCACTGAAAGAGAGATTGCGCTCGCCTGCGCTTCGCATAGCGGGGAACCGATGCACACGGAAGTGGCCGCGTCGATGCTCAAGAAAATTGGGCTGGGTCCGGAGGCTTTGAAGTGCGGCACGCATGAGCCGTTCAGCCCTGAAGAAACCAAAAAGTTGCGCCAGCGCGGCGAAGCACCAAACGTTTTGCAGAACAACTGTTCTGGAAAACATGCCGGCATGCTGGCCCTGGCTGTCCATCTGAGTGCACCTACCGAAAACTATTACGAGGCGAGCCATCCGGTGCAACTGGAAATCGGCAAAGTAGTTTCGCAGTTTTCCGGCATCCCGATCGAAGACATCTCGGTCGGCATTGATGGCTGCGGCGTTCCCGTGTTTGGCATAACGGTCAAGGCAATGGCCTTAATGTATGCACGCCTGGTGTCGCCGCCCAACGACTTTGATGAGCAAACAAAAGCAGCCTGCGCGCGGATAGTTTCGGCGATGACTAAATACCCGGAGCTGATCGGCGGCTCGGCCGAGCGCCTGGACACCGAGATGATGCGTGCGGCAGGCGGTCGCCTGATTTCGAAAGTAGGCGCCGAAGGCGTTTATACGGTCGGCGTTCTACCCTGCAACGATTGGCCGCGAGGTTTTGGACTAGCGCTGAAAATTGAAGACGGTGACGATCATCGCGCGCGGCCCACCGTCGTGATTGAGTCGCTGCGGCAACTGGGGGTGCTGGTTGATAAATCCCTCGAGGCCGTCTCGCGCTACGCGTTTTTTCCGGTGCTTAACCGGCGCGGGGATGTGGTCGGAGAAGTCACAGCCGTGTTTGAACTCCACCGAGCGGCTGGTTAGCCATTATTTCACTCCTATGAGCAGTGCTGAAATTTCAAAAGCCAGTGCAGGCAACGGCGACGGCGCGTCCACAGCTCCTCCGGCCCTCCGTCGGGATTCAGCCGGCAGAGTAGATTTGGACTCCGTGCCTGATGTTATTCAGTGGTTCCTGGATTTCGATCAGCGTGTAGCGATCGTCAAACACCGTAACGTCGAAGAAGTTTTTCAGTGGAAGCAGCAGCACAGCCAGGCCGCCGGTGAAAAAGTATTCGCTTTCAATCGCGCTGAGGATCGTCTGGCCATTGGAATAATTCAGGCGCTCGCAGAGCATGCGACCGAACGCGAACTTCATAGTTGGATCAGCCAACTTTTGAATGCACTCGATTCTGCGTCAAAGGCTAACGAGGTTGCCACCACGGCATATCAACTTGATTTGCAGGGCGGCGGCTCGGTTGTGGGCGAAGCCCAGAAAATTCCTTCAACGCGTGGCCGCGAAGAATTTTTGATCAACTGCTGGCTGGAAACACTCTGTACGGCGGAAGCGCGCGTGCTCGGCTGGTTGTACAAAGAACTGTATGGCCGTGCCTACGCCCCTTGATCCGTTGCCTTTAAGTAATTACCCTTGAAATGAACAACGATCTACGCGCGCTGTTTCCCGTAACCCGGCACTTAAACTATCTCAATCATGCTGCTGTTTCGCCACCCCCGGCTGCTACGATCGCTGCCATACAAAGTCAGCTCACAGACGTTTCCGAAAACGGATCGGTCAACTTTCGCAGTTGGCTCGCTACCAAAGAAAGAACCCGGCAACTGTTAGCGGCGATGCTGGGCGCTCGTTCGGAGCAAGTTGCCTTCATGCGCAACACCTCCGATGGGCTCTCAACAGTTGCCAATGGTCTACGCTGGCAGCCGGGCAACAACCTGGTAACTTTCCGCAACGAGTTTCCCTCAAATCTCTATCCCTGGCTGAGACTTCGGGACGCGTTTGGCGTGGAAGTACGCATGGCCGAAGAGCGTGACGGCCGTGTCGATCTGAATGAGTTGCTTGGATTGATTGACACTAAAACGAGGCTCGTTGCGATTAGCCAGGTGCAATACGCGTCGGGTTTCCGCGCCGACCTTGAGCGTATCGGACGGGCGGCCCGGGCCCATGACGCGCTGCTGGTAGTCGATGTAATTCAGGGCTTGGGCGTGATTCCGATAGATGTGCAGGCCGAGTTCGTTGACGTCGCCGCGGGCGCCTGCCACAAGTGGCTTTTGACTCCGGAGGGTGTGGGGTTTCTCTATCTTTCCGATCGAGCCCGCGAGCGAATTCAACCAACGTTGGTGGGCTGGGTCAGTGTTCCTGACCCGGATGACTACGGTAACTTGTCCCAGGGTTGGAACCGGGGGACGCTTGCATGGGAAACGGGCACTGGACCGGCCGCGCTGATCCACGGACTTGAGCAAAGCCTAAAACTTCTCACGCAAATAGGAATCGAACGCATACATTCGCATCTGGAGACGCTTACTGATCATCTCTGCGAACGTTTGGCAAACGAGCTCTATCGGATCGTTAGCTCAAGAGAACGAAAGGAGAAGTCGCAGATTGTCTGCATTCAACACACGGGTGGCTTGAGCCCAATGGCTTTGTACGCTCGTTTAAAAGACCGCGGAATAATCACCGCCCCACGCGGCGAGCGGTTACGCATTTCGCCTCATCTTTATAACACCGCTGAAGAAATTGAACTGTTAGTCAACGCTCTTCCTTAAATCCTTAATGGGCCAAACACAGTCGACTGGCACTGCCGCGAGCGATTTTCATTCGCGCAAGCAGCGCCGATGTATTGAAGATGTACGAGCCGGCGCCTGATTTGAAACGTGAACCTGCGCTGATAATGGGGTCCTGAACCGTTTTGTGGGGAAAAAAGCTGGCTAGGTTGCACCAGGGGGTTACGCCAGGTTATTTACAAATACCGCTGGCACAGTGGTTGCTAAAAGAGAACCGAAACAAGAAGGGTAAAAAGGGTAAATCGGGTCAGGCTCAAAGATTGTGGTGAGTGGAAGCTTTGGGGGAGGCAACCTCTCACGATTGAAAGCAGGCGGTGGCTCTTTCGGGGGAACGGAGTTAACGCTAGCGCACAGTCGATGGGCAATCATTGCGAGGCTGCTGATTTCCGTCCTGAAGGGGCTTGGGGGAGCCTCCCAGGAAGATCAGCAGCCCGCATTATTTGTTTAAGGTTAGATGAAACAGGGAAGCGCGGGTCGAATTCGGTCCCGCGCTTTTTCAATGCACTCTGAAGTCGCACCACTAGCGCGTGCCGGGTCCAAGTAACCGAGCCGGATCAGTCTCACGAGTCATCTCATCCAGATTCAGCCGCAACATTGCACCGGCATCGCTATAAGCTTCCGCGTTTCGCTGCTGTGCGCGGCGACGAGTGAACAGCAGGGCGCCGAGAAAGCCGCCCAATGCAATGCAGGTAACCAACGCGAGGCCTGAGGCTTTCACTACCGAAACAAAAACTCCCAAAGTTGTTTCCGTAAACTCGCGCGTCGCGCGTTCGTAAATGTAAGGATCATTCCCAAGCCACTGCACGATCTGCTGGTACTTCACCTGATCGATTAATTCATTCGCCACCGGCTCACTGGGCGCGTCAAACACAAACACCGAGTAATTTCCGACGCGGCGATAAGCCGAAGGCAGCGCGTTAGTATTCTCGCCAGCACCGCGCAATTCGCTGATTTTGGTTTTTATGTTCCAGTCGTTGTCAGCTGCTATGCGGGCGGTATTGAACTCAATAATCAGCAGTTTGCCCGCGTCATAATTCGCGAGCGAAGCCTCTGCGCTGCCTTCAAATGAAATGGCGTCCAACGCACGTTGTTGTGGCAACAAATCCTTTAATGCCTGCAGACTGACAACGTAATAAGCACGGGGTTGAACTGTTTCCCAGTTCGGAAGATGCTTGACGAGCACCGGAATGTCGTCTTCGCCCTTATCCAGTTGTTGCGCAAGGCTGCGCGCCAGGTGGACTAACTCATCAGGAGTGGCACTGTTCGAGAGGTTAACCAAATGCACGTACGCGTTGCCTTTTACAAAATCGATAGACCCAGCCTCGACGATGCTCGCGGTCCCGATCCCTCCGAGTTTGACTTCCTTGCCGTCGGGCCTTGAGGCTGTTAACAAGGCATAAGCGCTGCTGTCATTTTGCGTACGGGCGAGTACCACTTCAAAAGTGTCGCCGTTCCCGGCTACGTACGTTCGCTTTACCCTCAATACGTTAGGGAGTGCTGGTCCGGCATCGATGACCGCCGCTGGCGTACCGCCGCGAAAATCACCAATCTTGTCAGGTAAACTCTGCGCTGCTTTCGCATAGTCTTCCTGGCCACCGCCTCCGGCCAGGCAGTTAACGGTTATGGACAGAACAACGACAAACAAACTTAGTGTTTTGAAGGACAGATGCACCATAAAAATAATTGTAGTCTTCGGTTAGAACCCGCTTTTACCTAGATGTTCCAGCAAGCTGGCCGGTTGTAATCCCGCGAGGAAGTCTAATGCCAGCGTCTCAGTTGGCGCAAAAGAAGATCCGCGTAGTGACGAGGATTACTGATGTTGTGGAGGACTGTCGTTCCACTCAACTCGCTGGCATTGTCCACAATTAGATCTCCGAAACCGAGCAGGCGTTGCGGAATGCTGGCAGAAACGGTCACGTCCTGAATCTTGCTAAGCGGAACGTTGCGGGTTGTGCGCGCGATCAGGCCGGTGTCGATTTCAAGTTTGGAGTCGGTCAGCGTGTAGCGAACCATATTGCGCCGGAGGTGGTAGTACGCGGGAACGAGCAGCAACGCTAGAGCGATGGGAACGGAAAATAATGCCGGCACATCTATCCAGGCCAACAAGAAAACCACGGCAAAGGCGGCGAGTACTGCCAGTGCGTACCCAACCTTGATGAAGATCATCGTGGGACGAACGGTGAAGATGACTTGCTCGAGATCTTCGTTTAATTCCGGTTGGACCGGTAGCCCTCCTTGCACGCGCGTAATGCGCGTCACTTCCGGATCCCCGGCGGGTGAGCCGCAGTTTGAACAGAAACGCACACCCGGGGGAATGTAGGAGCCACAACTGGAACAGTGCATTCGTTTTTGACCAAATACGAGGAGAGACTCAGACAGTTCGTTCTGTTTTGTACTTTGTACTTTGTTCTTTGCGCTTTGTTCTTTGCGCTTTCTGCCTACTGCCTACTGCTCCTGCCTACTGCTTTCTGCCTACGGGCCTTTACTCTTTCTTATCGACCGGCAATCCGGCATTTTGCCAAGCAGCAAAACCACCTAGTAGCGCAGCCGCGTTATTAATTCCCTTGCCTCGCATGTCGACCACCGCACGGGCGGACGTATGTTCGGCCGGTCAAGAACAGTAGGTGACTATGAGCTTGTCCTTTGGCAGCTCGCCTAGACGGTTGGGAATGTCTGCTTCCGGAATCAACTTCGCGCTGCGGATGTGACCGGCGTTGTACGAAGCTTCGTTGCGCACATCGACCACAAAGGCCTCATGCTTCGCCAACAAATCCTGTAGCTCAGTCGTGGTGACACGGCGAACCCCATCATTGGGCGCCGGTACCGCCGGCGAGGCGGTAGCAATGGGCCCACTTTTGTTTTTCTGTTCCGCAGAATTACAGCCGCTTTGCGCCACGGCGCCCAGCAAACTTAGCAACAGGAAAGAAATAAGAAGCCGCATAGAAAACCTCCGTATACTCTGAAACCGGATAAACCTAAGCTAATTTCTTACGGCCACGTGCTTTTGTCAATGCCGCCGTTCATCGCGTTGACGAAGGTCAGCTGGATTGGCTGGAGAAATTGGGCCGCGGATAATCTTCGGACCTCATGGTATAGTTCGCGCTCATCAACAAACTGCGAACGCGAGATTGATGCACGAAGAGTTACAAAACCAACCGGTGAAGTGGGCCAAGGTCATCGACCACACGCGCTGCATTGGCTGTCATGCCTGTACCACTGCGTGCAAGTCGGAAAACCTGGTGCCGCTTTCGGTGACGCGTACCTACGTTAAGCACGTTGACGTTGGTGTCTTTCCGCAGGTTAGGCGTGCCCATCAGGTCACCCGTTGCAATCAGTGCGCGCATGCGCCATGCGTCACCGCCTGCCCCACGACGGCGATGTTCACACGCGCTGACGGCATTGTCGATTTCGACAAATCGATCTGCATTGGTTGCAAGGCTTGCATGGCTGCGTGTCCTTACGACGCCATCTTCATTAATCCGGAAGATCATTCCGCGGAAAAATGTAATTTCTGCGCGCACCGCATCGATGTGGGTTTGGAACCGGCCTGCGTTGTTGTCTGCCCAACACAAGCGATTCTGGTCGGGGACATGAACGACACGGAGTCATACGTTTCACAAATCATTAATCGTGAAGCAGTCGCGGTGCGGCGTCCTGAAAAAGACACGCTGCCAAAACTTTTTTACAAGGGCGCGCACCAGGCGACTTTGGATCCGATTGCGGCGCGGCGGCCTGATGGCGGGCTTTTTATGTGGAGCGAACAGCAGTTCGATTCCGGCACGGTAGTCTCCGGAAATCCAAACTACAACAACAGTTCGGCGGCTGCCTTGCTGTCTTACGACGTTGCCCACGCGATTCCCTGGGACTGGAAGGTCAGTCTCTACACGTGGACCAAAGGAATCGCGAGCGGTGTTTACCTGGTAGCTGCATTGCTGGTGTTGTTTGGTTATCTAAGTGTGAACAATTCGATTTGGTTGTGGGCGACGCCGGTTGTTTCCGGAATCTTTCTGGCAATCACTGGGGGGCTATTGATTTGGGACCTGGAACACCCCGAACGTTTCTATTTGATCTTCACACGGCCGCAGTGGCGCAGTTGGTTGGTGAAAGGCGCATTCATCATCGCTGGCTACACGCTGGTGCTGGCGCTGCATTTCTTTGCGAGTTTGTTTGGATCAACAACTTTCCAAACCTGGTTGATGATCGCGGGCGTTCCGTTATCGATTATGACGGCGGTCTACACGGCGTACCTCTTCGCGCAGGCGAAGGCGCGCGATATGTGGCAAAACCCACTGCTGCCGCCGCATTTATTGGTGCAGGCATTGTTGCTGGGTTCAGCAGTGTTGTTGCCGCTGGCGATGTACCTTGAAGTGAGTACGATACGCGCCGCTTCTCTCATCAATCCGTTGATCTGGTTCTTTGCGATATCAAGTCTGATTCACTTGCTAATGATCTGGGGCGAGGTTTCACTAACTCATCCGACAGCGCACGCGCGTTTGGCAATCTGGGAAATGGTGCACGGGCGCTATCGAAACGATTTCTGGATGGGAACTATCTTGTCTCTGGCCGGCGGACTTGTTCCCTGGCTCGCTCTTGTCGGTGTCTTAGCACCAACGATGGGTGTCGCCGGCGCACCTTTGGCATTGATAGGCATGATGCTTTACGAAAACGCTTACGTGCAGGCTGGGCAGTCGGTGCCATTGGCTTGAAATAATGAACGGTAAACACGAACACGACGAAGAGACCTTCTATCCCGGCCCGAGCCGCAGCCATCTCGCGGCGTTTCCACCGAAGGAACGTTGGGACGATTGGACTGAACTTGATTCGCAAGCGTGGCCGCGGCGAAAAGAACGGCACTATTCATTAGTTCCCACCACCTGTTTCAATTGTGAATCTGCCTGCGGCTTGCTTGCTTACATCGACAAAGTGACCGGCGAGGTGCAGAAGTTTGAAGGCAACCCCGAGCATCCCGGTTCCCGCGGACGCAACTGCGCCAAAGGTCCCGCCACCCTCAATCAAATCCAGGATCCTGATCGCATTCTTTTCCCCCTCAAGCGCGCCGGCAAACGCGGTGCGGGAAAATGGGAACAGACAACCTGGGATGCAGCGCTTGACGATATCGCGTCGCGCATTCGGAAAGCGATCGTTGAGAATCGTCGCAACGAGATCATGTATCACGTCGGACGTCCCGGTGAAGATGGTTTCACCGAACGTATTCTCGCTGCCTGGGGGGTTGACGGTCACAATTCGCACACCAACATCTGTTCATCCGGCAGCCGCGAAGGTTACCAACTTTGGATGGGACTCGACCGTCCCAGTCCCGATCACGCCAACGCGAAAGTCATCCTGTTAATCAGCGCGCATCTCGAGTCGGGCCATTATTTCAATCCGCATGCGCAGCGCGTGATTGACGGCAAAGCCAACGGCGCGAAGTTGATCGTCTTTGACACTCGCTTGTCGCACACCGCGACTCATGCCGACTACTGGGTCGCACCGTATCCCGGTTCAGAAGGCGCGATGCTGCTGGCAATCGCGAATTACCTGATTCAAAACAATCTGTATAACCGTGAGTTCGTACGCCGCTGGTGGAACTGGGAAGAGTACCTGGAAAACAGTTCCGAGTTTCGAGTTTCGAGTTCCGAGTTCGATGGCTTGCCCCCGCCAACCTTTGAACAATTTGAAGCTGAGCTAAAACAACTCTACGCGGAATACACCTTTGAATTCGCAGCGCACGAGTCCGGCGTTGACGCCAAAATAATTGAAGAGATCGCCAAACTAATCGCGACAGCCGGCACACGCTTTTCCAGTCACAACTGGCGCAGCGTAACCTCCGGCGTCAGCGGTGGCTGGACCGTCGCGCGCGCGGTGTTCATGTTGAATGCATTGCTTGGCGCAATCGCCACCGAAGGCGGTGTGTTTCCCAATGCCTGGAACAAGTTTGTGCCGAAGCCCATGTACACGCCGCCGCATCCGAAGATGTGGAACGAGACACAATGGCCGCGCGAGTACCCACTCTCGATGCACGAGATGTCCTTCCTGCTGCCGCATTTTTTGAATGACGGGCGCGCGAAGCTCGATGTTTACTTCACACGCGTCTACAACCCGGTATGGACCAATCCCGACGGCTTCTCGTGGATCGAAATGTTGACCGACCCTGACTTGGTTGGTTGTTATGTGGCATTAACGCCGACATGGAATGAGACGTCTTATTTCGCTGACTACGTTTTGCCGATGGGCCATGGTTCCGAACGGCACGATATTCATTCCTATGAGACACACGACGCGCAGTGGCTCGGCTTTCGCCAACCGGTGAAAAAAGCCGATCGGCAGCGCCAGGGCGAAGAAATCGATGACACTCGTAAGGTTAATCCCGGTGAAGTTTGGGAAGAAAACGAGTTCTGGATGGAACTCACCTGGCGCATCGACCGGGACGGATCTCTCGGCATTCGGCAGTACGTTGAATCGAAAAAGAATCCAGGCACCCGTCTCAGCGTTGACGAATACTACGAATGGATTTTTGATAATTCACTGCCGGGCTTGAGGGAGAAAGCTGCGTTAGAAAATTTGACGCCGCTGGAATTCATGCGCCGCTATGGCGCCTATGAGATTAAAGAAAAAGTGGGGGCGCTTTATGAAGAAATTGTGCCTCGCGAGGAGCTCGATGACATCAACGTGGACGCGCGCGGCCGGGTTTTTACGCGTACTGCGAAACCCGCTTCGCCAAACGTTGTTCCCATTCCCAGCCCCGACGGCGATGAAGCGGGCCGGCGCTTAGTTGGTATTCAGGTCGATGGCGAAATCAAGCGCGGCTTTCCCACGCCGAGTGGCCGGCTCGAGTTTTACTCGAGCACACTCGCACAGTGGGGCTGGAATGAATACGCCATTCCAACTTATGCAAAAAGCCACGTTCATCCCGACAATCTCGCGACGGACGAAACAATTCTAATTTCAACTTTTCGTTTGCCGGTGCAGATTCATACGCGCAGCGCCAACGCCAAGTGGCTCGACGAGATCGCGCATACAAACCCTCTTTGGATTCACACCAACCATGCGGCAACCCTCGGCGTGCGCACTGGCGATCTGCTGCGTGTGGAAACTGAAATTGGCTACTTTGTGGTGCGCGCGTGGGTGACGGAAGGCATTCGTCCCGGCATCGTCGCGTGCAGTCATCACATGGGCCGTTGGAAACTAAGCGAACAGGGCCAGCGGCAACTAATGGCAACAGTGAAACTTGATCACAAAGGAACCGAGTGGGGACTCAAGCGCGAGAAAGGCGCCGAGCCTTACGCATCGAGCGACCCGGACACGCTGCGCATCTGGTGGAGCGACGTCGGCGTTCACCAGAACATGACGTTTCCAGTTCATCCCGATCCAATTTCAGGAATGCACTGCTGGCACCAGGCGGTACGCGTCACGCGCGCCAAAGAGGGCGACAACGTTGGCGATGTATTCGTCGATACGGCGAAGTCGCGCGAGGTTTATCGGAAGTGGCTCGCAATGACGCGACCTGCTGATCAATTTTCACCAGACGGGACGCGACGGCCTTACTGGATGCTGCGGCCGCTGAAGCCATCGCGCGATGCATACAAGCTGCCGGATGAGAAGGTTCAGTAACCCGGGCATCAAGTGTTTGCTGGGACCGCGGGCGTCCCGCCCGCAAGGAGCGCGGAGCGCGAACAACGCGTTCTTATTTGGCTCCGTTCATTTTCGGTGAAGCGAAGGTCGATGAATCTATTGGCATGTTGAGCTTGGCGCGCGCTTGCGGGCGAGACGCCCGCGGTCCCAGTATAGCGACACGCGCTTCGGCGGGGCTCGAAGAAGAATAATCTCGACGTCTTCTATTTCCTCTCGCACCTACTTTAAGGCTTCAATATCAACCTTTTGACACTTCGCGCAAAAATAAACTATGCGAGTACGTTCTTCTTCCTCCGCAGAGAGTTCTCGATTATTCGTTTTTTGCCTGAGTTGTCTCACGCTCTCTCCGCAGCGCAAGCAAGGCAAATTAGTGCGACGATAAACCCGGTGCCGCGTGCCGTATTCTCGTCCTGCTTGATAGACGAGGCTCGAATCAGCGGCCATCCGTTGCCGCTCTTTTTCAGCCGCCGTCGCTCCTCGCTGATATGCGGCGCGGGCTAGTTGTGGAATGGTTCGTAGCAAACACTTCAAATTCCGCTCTGTCAGGTCGCTTACCCGTCGCCATGGATCCAACCTGCAAGCAAACAGAACCTCAGCGCGCAAATAGTTTCCCAAGCCGGCGACGATGCGCTGATTTAGTAATGCCGAGCCGATAGTGATGTCGCTGTAATCGTGTAAAAGCAACCGGCGCTGAAACTCCAACCTATCGAATACGCGACGGTAGGGGAGCGCATCCGGCCCAAGCGTGGCGAGGTTTTCAATTTTTTCGTAAGGATCACCGTCGCTGACATTGAAGATGGGAGCGGATAACAGTATTGCCGCGCCACCCTCTACCACTATGCGCGCGCGCTCACGTCGATCCTTCTCCGGTAAGGCTATAATCTCGGGGTTTTTTTGCTTTCCTTTGGCGGTGCTGGTGGGTCCAAACGTTTGCCAACGGCCCCACATCATCAGGTGAGAGTGAAAAAAGAAATTGTCTTCGACATAACCAATCAGGTGTTTACCGTGCGAGACTACCCGTTCAACTCGACGGCCCAGCAGGCGACTTTCATTTACCTTTAACCACGCGTGCGCGTCTCGAGTGCGCGCTTCCAGCAACGTTATAGTGCGTCCTGCCAACACCCTATCGAGCGCATCGGCAAACTTGCGAACCTCCGGTCCTTCGGGCATATACGAGGTACATTTAGAAAAAAGGTGGACGAGGAACTCTTGATCTACTTTAGTTCCAGCTTTTTATTTTCGCCGAAGTCCGGTTGTTTGCCCGTAACCAGCGATGAAACGAAACTCAACGCATAGGCGACGGTGCTTGATGGACTGTCCCAGTACTCGGCTTTCTCTAGATTGATCCGCAACAAAGCTATCTCCGGATCTTCTTTGCCTTCCGGGAACCACATTTTGAATTCGGGCTTCCAAAGTTCTTCAATCTTCGTTCGATCACGCACGAGTTGCGCAACCCCGGTGATAGAAACGTATTGCTGATTCTTTGGATCCGCAAAGCTGACATTCACTTTCGGAGCCTGCTTGACCTCACTCACCTTGTGCGAAGAGATGCCCGTAAAAAACCAAAGGTCGCCATTCGGATCTATTTCGCCATTTGCTGACATCGGACGACTGTGCAAATCCCCGTTTTCATCGATCGTTGTCAACATACAAAAGTCGATGTCCTTAACCATGTCTCGAAGCCTTTGCAGGTCTTCTGCTCGCGTTTGTACGGCTGCCATTAGTTTCCCCTTGACCGAAGTATTTTTCCGGTGAAAAATGACGTGATTTCATCACGGATGAATGTCGCGACTGGGACAAAAGTTTTGAGGATTGGGAAACAGCGCCAGCCGAATCGCTATCTGACAAGCTGACATCGCTTTGCTTTACCAAGCTTCTGGAATTAGACTCCACCCCAGTAAATATGTACTTCAAACAATTCTATCTTGCCTGTCTGGCGCATGCGTCTTACCTGATTGGTTCGGAAGGCGAAGCTGCGGTAGTTGATCCGCAACGCGATGTTGACGAATACCTCAAGGAAGCCTCTGCGCAAGGGTTCAAGATCAAGTACATCATTGAAACTCACCTGCACGCCGATTTTGTCAGCGGCCATCGCGAACTCGCGGCACGCACCGGCGCCGAGATTGTTTTTAGTGAAAAGGCCAACGCAATCTTTCCCCACCGCGCCGTCAACGAAGGCGATGAAATCGAACTGGGAAACGTCATTCTGCGAATTATGGAAACTCCAGGGCACACGCCGGAAAGCGTTTGTATTCTGGTAACTGATACCGACGTTTCCAACCAACCGCAGAAAGTGTTAACCGGCGACACGCTTTTCATCGGCGACGTTGGCCGCCCTGATCTCGCCGGCGGCAAAGGGTACACACCGCAAATGATGGCCGCGATGATGTACGAAACGTTGCACGGAAAACTGTTGACGCTGACGGATGATGTCGAAGTTTATCCCGCCCACGGCGCCGGTTCGATGTGCGGCAAGAACATGTCGAAAGAGAGGTCTTCAACCATAGGCGAGCAGCGCAAGTTTAACTATGCGCTCAAGCCCATGGCGAAGGATGAATTTGTGCGCATGATGACGGCCGAACTGCCTGAGGCTCCTGCTTACTTTCCCAGAGACGCGGAAATAAATCGCACGGGCGCGGAAATTTTGAGTGATTTGCCGAAGCCGGAAACATTAACGCCGGCACAGGTTCGTGAGCTGACGTCGCAAACTAACAGTTTGCCCTACATTATCCTCGACGTGCGCACGGCGGCTGAGTTTGGCGAGGGTCACCTACCGGGCTCCCTCAACGTCGGTTTGAGCGGGCAGTTTGCGATCTGGGCGGGCTCGCTGATTCCGTTGACAGCACCAATTATTCTCGTGGCGCAAACGGAAGCGCAGATTGACGAGGCGCAGATGCGCCTGGCGCGTGTCGGCATTGAGAACGTGATAGGCTATTTGGCAGGAGGCGTGGAAGCCTGGCGGCGCGCCGGTTTTGAGCTGGCTACAGTTCCGCAAATCTCCGTCGCTGAACTCAACTCACTAATTGCAGAACAGACCCAGTTGCAAATTATCGACGTGCGGCGTCCAACTGAATACGAGAGCGGGCATGTGCCGCGCGCGATTCAGGCTCCGCTTTCCACCCTCGAACCCAATGTTAGAAACCTATCCGTCGATCCAGCCAAACCGACTGCCGTGATTTGCGCCGGCGGTTTCCGCTCAAGCGCGGCTACCAGCATCCTGCAACAATACGGCTTCACCGATCTGCGAAACGTTACCGGCGGCACCAGCGCCTGGATAAACGCCGGATATCCGGTGGAAATCCCGGCTCGTAAATTGTGAATTCCAAATCGTAAATCGAAAAAAGCAAAATCAGCCGGGGATTAACACGGAAGAGCGGATCTGAAGCAATAGGAATCTGTCCGTATTCCTCAACGCCTCCTGTCTCAAAAATCCTTCTTTTATCTACTGCTAAACTGTTTTCCCTTGCATCTTCAGATCCGTTTTTATCTGCCTTTATCCGCGGCCTAATTCTCTTTAACATTCACGATTTACGATTCACGATTTACGGTGGTTTTACTAATCACCATTTACCATTTACGATTCACCTGCTTGGATCCATTTACTTTCAAATTACTAATCTCGATCGCCATCATCGTTATTGCCACCATTCATGGTTATGGCGCGGCCTGGCTGGCGATCTGGATGCTGTTTCATCCTTACCATCCGGTAAAAGTTTTCGGCATCACCATCTGGCCGCAGGGCATGATCCCGCGTCATCGAGAAAAACTGGCGCAGTCGATTGGCAACGCCGTGGGCAACGAGCTGGTTTCGCAGGAAACCGTCTTTGACGCGTTGTTTGAAACCAGTTTCTTTGCACGCAAGGTTGAAGATTTTGTTGGCGTCTACACCGGCGAGTTGCTATCGAAAGTCTACCCGTCGTTTATTGACGCGCTGCCGTCGCAAGTGCGCGCACCCATTCTCGACACCATCTCCGCGTTGCAGTACCGCCTGGCCGAATACATCGCCGCGATGCTGAAGAGCGAAGAGACCGCCTTGGCCATCGAACGTTTTGTCGACGCCCGGCTCGATGAAATACTCGCTCGACGAATTGAAGATACTGTTAGCGAAGACGTTTTTCGAGAGATTGCCGGCTTCGCCAGGGAGCGCTTCGTGCGGCTGGTTAACGAAGAAGGGTTTGAAAAGAAGATAGCCGATTTCGTTTCCGGCCGTCTCGACGATCTGGCAAAAAGTACCGAGACGCTGGCGGAAACTTTTACACCGGAAACTGTCGCCTTCCTGAAAGAGCGAATCGACAGCCAGGTGCCGCCAATCGTGCAGCATCTCGCCGATATCGCCACCAGTCAGAACACCCGCATACAAATCGGAGCGCTAATCAAACGCGAAGTCGACGACTACTACGAGCAACTGTCGCTCATCAAAAAAATCTTCATCTCGCGCGAGCGCATTCATCGCGAGGTGGATGAACTGGTTAACAAGACTTTGCCGAAGCGAATTGAAGAATACCTGCGCGGCCCCGCGTTTGAGCAGGAGGCCGAGGCATTTCTCAACGCCACGATCGACAATGTGCTAGCGCGACCTTTGAATGTCTTGATTGGACAGATCGAGTCGGAAAAATTCGATTCAATCAAAAGTCAGATTGCCAGCCGCATTGTTGAGATGGCGAAAAGCGACGATTTGTCGGAATCCGTTTCGAATTATGTTACCGACGCCTTTGCCCGGTTACGTCCGCAGACGCTCGGCGCCGCATTGGCACAACTCGATCCCGATGCGATTCAGCGCGCTAAGGAATTTCTAACCAAGAGCCTGCTGGGGTTGCTGGCTCGCGACGACACCGCGCAGACCGTCAACCTGATTTTAAGTTCGCAAATTGAGCGGTTGCTGATCTCGCCGATTGGCCGGCTCGGCGATCATGTTTCGGAACATTCGATGAAGCGCGCAAGTGCGGCGTTAGTGGAACGAATCACCACTGCAGCGCGCGAGCGTTTGCCAAATGCTATTGCCGAGTTTGATGTGGGCGGCCTGGTGCGAAAGAAAGTATCAGACTATCCGATTGAGAAGTTGGAAGCGCTGGTGTTGTCGGTGGCGCAACATCATTTGAAGACGATTGAATTGTTTGGTGCGGTGATTGGGTTCTTTATCGGCGTGGCGCAAGTTGTTTATTTCTGGCTGACCTATGTTCCAAAAGTGCCGTGAATCGTAAATCGTAAATCGAAAATACAGTCCGGCACTTTCTAGTAAGGTTCGAACGCAGTCACCTATTTACGATTCACGATTCACGATTTAGTGCTTTTGAGATTCCTTCATGCGCCGGTCGCATTCTTCGGGTGTCAGATCTTCCACATGTGTTGAGATGAGCCAGACATGGCCAAACGGATCCTCAAGTCTTCCCGAGCGATCACCGTAAAATTGAACAGCTATGGGAATCAAAACCTTCGCGCCGGCCGCCACCGCTCTTTCAAAGAATGTGTCAACATCCTCAACATACATGTGCAAACGCACCGCCGAACCGCCGAGCGTCTTGGGACTGAGGTTGCCATAGTCCGGATATTCATCGGCAAGCATGATGAGTGCGTCACCGATCTTAATTTCAGCATGGCCGAGCGTTCCGTCTTGGTTTGGCAAGCGCATCATCTCGATGGCGCCAAAACCTTTTTTGTAAAACTCGATCGCGTCTGCCGCTCCTTTGACAGACAAGTAGGGAGTTACGCCCGCATATTCCGCGGGAATGGGATTCACTTTCTTCTGGGGAGTGCTCATGAGTTGGCTCCTTAAGTGGATGGAAGGAATTATAGTTGTATCTTTCGACGCGTAGCGTCGGTGTGAATTTAGCCCGGCCTTTTCAAGGCCGGGAACGTACAAGGAAG